>NZ_CAWUDO010000034.1:0-81301 GCF_963920935.1 Nostoc sp. CCY 9925
TTCTCCGTATTTATTTATCTTTACATAGTTTGGTTTTTTCGTGCCGACTTACTTAAATCTACTTTGCTCAACATCATTGCAGGTTTAGATAGAGCAAGTATTGGCGGTGTGACTTTGGAAGGGCGAGAAGTTATAGATCCCAGTCCAGATCGGATGGTTGTGTTTCAAAACTATTCTTTGCTGCCTTGGTTAACAGTACGGGAAAACGTCGCCCTAGCTGTGGATGAAGTGTACAAGGGTAAATCCAAAAGCGATCGCCAAAACATCATCGAAGAACATATTGAGATGGTGGGGCTGCGTTTAGCGGCGAATAAACGTCCTAGCGAGTTATCTGGGGGGATGAAACAACGGGTGGCGATCGCCCGCGCCTTAGCTACTCGTCCGAAGTTGCTATTGCTAGATGAACCCTTTGGAGCCTTGGACGCCTTGACGCGGGGGAGTTTGCAAGAACAACTGATGAAAATCTGCAACGAACACAACGTTACTTGTGTGATGGTGACGCATGATGTAGACGAGGCGCTATTGTTGAGCGATCGCGTTGTCATGCTCACCAATGGTCCAGAAGCGCACATCGGGCAAATTCTCGAAGTCCCAATCCCTCGCCCGCGTCAACGCCTAGAAGTCGTCAAACATCCCAGCTACTACAGCCTGCGGAACGAAATGATTTACTTCCTCAACCAACAAAAACTACTTAATAAACGCAAAGCACAACAGACTCCAGCATCAGCAGCAATATCCCGCAATGGCTTAGAAAAAGTCAATCTGGAAATTGGCTTTATGCCTTTGACTGATGCTGCACCTTTAATCGTTGCTCAAGAAAAAGGCTTTTTAGCCAAGTATGGTTTAGATAATGTCACCCTCACTCGTGCCTCTAGCTGGGAAGAAATCGCTCAAGGGGTTGCTACTGGTAAATTAGACGCAGCCCAAATGCTGGCGGGAATGCCCTTAGCCCTGACTTTGGGCGCTGGGGATAAAAAACCAATTCCTGTGATCAATGCCCTAAATATCTCTCGCAATGCTAACGCCATCACCCTCAGCAAAAGATTGTATAGCCAAGGTGTGAGAAACCTAGCTGGCTTAAAAACGGCGATTAATGCTGCTCCCGACCAAATTTTGACTTTGGGTATAGCTCATCCAACGTCAATGGTGAACTTAATGCTGCGTTATTGGCTGGCGGCTGGTGGTATAGATCCCGATCGCGATGTCAGCATAGCGGCGATTCCACCAATGGAAATGGTTTCTCAACTCAAAGCCGGAAATATTGACGGTTACTGCGCTGGAGAACCCTGGAACTACCTTGCTGTTCATCAAGATTTAGGCTTTGTTGCCGCCACAGCTTTAGAAACTTGGTCAGGACAACCGAAAAAAGTCTTGGGAGTGCGGGAAGATTGGGCGCAGCAGTACCCAGAAACCTATCTTGCTCTCGTCAAAGCGCTATTAGAAGCTTGTCAATACTGTGACGATCTCCGCAACCGCGAAGAAATTTTAGAAATACTCTGCCGTTCTGAGTACCTTGACATCGATCCTGTATATGTTCGTCCTGGTTTTGTCGATCCCTACGATCGCGGCGACGGTACAGAACCACAAGAATTTACTGCATACAACCAGTTTTTTGTCAATAAAACCAACTATCCCAACCGCACCGAAATTTTGTGGATGATTACTCAGCTGGCACGTTGGGGTTTAACACCCTTCCCGAAAAACTGGGTGGAGGTGGTTGAAAGAGTCTGTCGTACAGACATATTTGGTGCAGCGGCACGGGAACTGGGCTTACTCGATATCGGAGAAGATGACCCGATTCATTTATTTGATAGTAAAGTTTTTAACCCATCAGAGCCGATAGAGTATCTCAAAAGTTTGGAAATTAAACGGCAAATCCGGGTTGAAGAAGTATTTATTTAGTGATTGACAAGGCAAGAGGCAAAGGGCAAAAGGCAAGAAAGAAACTCCATTAAAGAGTATTTGAACTCCATTACTTCTTTACCTCTTCCTTTGCGCCCTACCCTGCGGGAAGCCGCTCCGCGTCTATGCGTCCTTTGCGGTTCCTTAAAAAAAATTGTAATTAAAGGTATAAATCCATCATGCAAACAGTAAACGGAACCAGCAGCAAAATTCAAATTAATCAACAGCCAACCCAAAAAGCAGAAAATTTTTTAATCATAGAAGGCGTAAGCAAAATTTATCCAACTCCCGAAGGCCCCTACACCGTACTCGATGGAGTTGACTTAAAAGTGCGTGAGGGCGAATTTGTTTGCATAATCGGTCACTCTGGCTGCGGCAAATCAACACTGCTCAATATGATTTCTGGGTTTAACACTCCTACCGATGGTGTGGTCATGCTGCAAGACAAACCCATCACTGAACCAGGCCCCGACCGGATGATGGTGTTCCAAAACTATTGTCTACTGCCTTGGTTGAGTGCTTTTGACAACGTTTACCTCGCTGTTGATTCAGTGTTTCCGAAAAAAACCCAGGCAGAAAAACGCGCAATAGTCAGAGAACATTTAGCAATGGTGGGGCTGACAGAAGCAGCTGACAAAAAACCCAGTCAGCTTTCTGGTGGGATGAAACAGCGAGTAGCCATAGCCCGCGCCCTTTCCATTCGTCCCCAAGTTTTGATTCTCGATGAACCCTTTGGTGCCTTAGACGCCATCACCAAAGAAGAATTACAAGAAGAACTCCTGCAAATCTGGCGCGAACATCAAGTCACCGTACTCATGATTACTCATGACATTGATGAAGCACTTTTCCTGGCCGACAGAGTTGTGATGATGACTAACGGCCCAGCTGCCCAAATCGGTGAAATCTTAAATATTCCCTTCTCCCGCCCCCGCAACCGTCGCCGCATCATGGAAGACCCAGAATACTACAACCTACGTAACTACGCTCTGGACTTCCTCTATCGCCGATTTGCTCACGCTGACGAGTAGGAGTGCTGAGTTAAGAATGCTCCTTCATCTTCCCCAGTCCCCACTCCACACATTTTCCAGAAAGAAGAATGCTTAAAAAATTATTTTCATTCAGCGATCGCTATCGCATCTTACATCAGACTTGGTTTGCTTTTTTTCTTACCTTTGTCTGTTGGTTTAATTTTGCTCCCTTCGCTACAACCATTGGCAAGCAATTAGATTTAGCGCCTGAACAAATCAAAACTTTGGCTATCTGTAACCTGGCTTTGACAATTCCAGCCCGGTTAATTATTGGGATGCTTTTGGATCGTTTTGGTCCCAGAATTACCTATTCAATGCTGCTGATGTTTGCAGCTGTCCCTTGTTTGGCGACAGCCCTAGCACAAGATTTTAATCAATTAGTCATCAGTCGTTTGCTGATGGGAATTGTCGGATCTGGGTTTGTTGTCGGTATTCGGATGGTGGCCGAATGGTTCCAGCCGAAAGAGATGGGAATTGCCCAAGGTATTTATGGCGGTTGGGGCAACTTTGGGGCTTTTGGTGCCGAGTTTGCTTTGCCGATAATTGCAGTTTCTACAAGCTTTTTGGCTGGTGGTGCTTCTAATTGGCGATTGGCGATCGCTTTTACAGGAATCATTGCAGCTATCTACGGCGTAATTTATTACAACAGCGTCCAAGATACACCCACTGGTAAAATCTACAAAAAACCTAAGAAAAATGGTGCTTTGGAAGTAACTAGTATTAAAAGCTTCTGGGCGATGATTGCCTCAAATTTTGGGTTGATTTTCGCCTTAGGTTTATTAGCTTGGCGCTTAGAACAAAAGAATATTCACTTTTTAACTTTGAGCCAAATGTATCTTGCTTGGTTATTATTAGCAGGATTATTTGTGTACCAAAGTTACAAAGCTTGGCAGGTAAACCGAGAACTTTTAATTGGCAGAAAAACTTACCCACCAGCCGAACGCTTTCAATTTGGTCAAGTTGCTTTACTCGAATTTACTTATGTAACTAACTTTGGTTCAGAACTTGCTGCCGTTTCCATGTTGCCAGCATTTTTTGAGAAAACCTTTGGTTTAGAACATGTTGTAGCTGGGATGATTGCCGCTACTTATCCATTTCTGAATTTAGTTTCTCGTCCTAGTGGTGGCTTAATTTCTGATAAATTCAGCTCCCGTAAATGGACAATGACAATTATCAGTGTGGGTATTGGTATTGGTTATTTGATGACACATTTTATTAATAGTAACTGGCCGATTCCGCTGGCGATCGCAGTTACAATGTTTGCCGCTTACTTTGCCCAAGCTGGCTGCGGCGCAACCTACAGCATCGTACCCTTAATTAAGAAAGAAGCCACTGGACAAATTGCCGGTAACGTCGGCGCTTACGGTAATTTTGGTGGCGTAGTTTACCTGACAATTTTTAGCTTAACTGACGCTCCCACACTATTTAGCACAATGGGTTTAGCTGCAATAATTTGCGCCTTTATGTGTGCCTTCTTTCTTAAAGAACCGAAAAATTCATTTGCTGCTGATGAAAGTGAAGCATCAGAAACACCAGCTACTATCTTCTTAACTGAAGAATAATCAGGCTCGTGCTCCAGAGGTAGAGACGCAGAGAGTAAGAAGAGCAATTTTCGGCGTTGCTAAATCAGAGTATGAATTGACATTTTTCGATATGGCTCAACAAAGATTATTTGCGCTTTTGTATGAGACTAATTCATAGTTTCAATCAGCAACGTCTAATTTTCAATTGTTTCTAAACACTCAATATCTCTGTTCATTTCTTCTCTGCGTCTGTGCGTGAAATTATTCATTTACAACTGCCATGAGTGAATTTACCAAAACCCTTTGTCCTTACTGTGGTGTCGGTTGCGGACTAGAAGTTTCACCTCCAGCTCAACCTAACAAAGCAACCAATCGAGATAGCCAAGGAAATCCAACTTGGCGGGTGCGGGGTGATAAAGCTCATCCATCGAGTCAGGGTATGGTTTGCGTTAAAGGTGCAACGATCGCCGAATCTTTAGATAAAAATAGATTACATTACCCAATGGTGCGAGACTCTTTAGACCAAGAGTTTCGCCGTGTTAGTTGGGATGAAGCTTTCAATCTTATCGCTAAGCGCATTCAAACTGTGCGTTTCACCCAAGGGCCAGAAGCTATATGTATGTATGGTTCTGGTCAGTTTCAAACCGAGGATTATTACATAGCCCAGAAATTCATGAAAGGGTGTTTGGGTACTAATAATTTTGATGCCAACTCCCGTTTATGTATGTCTAGCGCTGTGGCTGGATACATTCAAAGCTTTGGCTCAGACGGCCCTCCTTGCTGTTACGAAGACCTGGAGTTAACCGACTGTGCATTTTTAATTGGCACTAATGCAGCTGAATGTCACCCGATCGCTTTCAACCGACTGGCAAAGTATCATAAAAAGAACCGCAAAGTCAAAATGATTGTGGTCGATCCCCGTCGCACACCAACCGCAGAAGCCGCAGATTTGCATTTAGCCATTCGTCCTGGTACAGATATCGATTTGTTAAACGGTATCGCTCATTTGTTGATGCGCTGGAACTACGTTGATACGATGTTCATGGACGACTGTACCAGCAATTTTCCTGCATACGCCGAGGTAATTCGCCACTATCCGCCAGAAGTGGTAGCTCGTGAATGTGGGATCAGTATTGAAGATTTAGAAACAGCAGCTCAGTATTGGGGTCAATCACAGCGGGTGTTGTCGTTGTGGTCAATGGGTGTGAATCAATCCTCAGAAGGAACGGCTAAGGTGAGAACCATTATTAACCTGCACCTGATGACCGGACAAATTGGCAAACCTGGGGCTGGGCCTTTTTCTCTCACAGGTCAGCCAAACGCGATGGGAGGACGGGAAGCTGGGGGTTTGGCACATTTATTACCCGGTTATCGGGTGGTAAAAAATCCCCAGCACCGTGCAGAAGTTGAGGAGTTTTGGGGACTCCAGCCGGGACAAATTTCGCCCAATCCTGGTTTGACTGCTTGGGACATGATTACTGGGCTGGAAAATAATGCTGTAGGGTTACTGTGGATTGCTGCTACTAATCCGGCCGTGAGTATGCCAGATTTAGAACGGACAAAAAAGGCGTTGTTGCGATCGCCTTTTACCATCTACCAAGACGCTTATTATCCCACAGAAACCTCTGCCTACGCTCACGTTCTGCTACCAGCAGCCCAATGGGGTGAAAAAACTGGCGTGATGACCAACTCCGAACGCGTGGTAACTCTGTGTCAAGCCTTCCGCCAACCGCCAAGAGAAGCGAAACCAGATTGGGAAATTTTCGCTGAAGTCGGTCGTCGGCTTGGTTTTACTAAAGAATTTGCCTTTGCTAACTCGGCTGAAGTTTACGCTGAGTTTGCCCAACTAACTAAAAATCGCCCCTGCGAGATGACGGGTATCAGCCACGCCCAATTAAAGGCACAAGGCCCGACTCAATGGCCTCACCCAGAAGAGGACGTGGGGACGCGGGGACACGGAGACACGGAGAAAGAGGACACGGGGACATTTTCTTTCTCCGCGTCAGAGCGTCTCCCAGTCTCCGCGTCTTCCTTGCAAGGTAAGCGCTTATATACTAATCTTAGCTTCCATACCCCTGACGGACGCGCTCGATTTGGGGCATATTACTCCAAGGGATTGGCAGAACCACCAAACCCTGATTATCCTTTTGTGTTAACTACTGGACGAGTTTACGGCCATTGGCACACCCAGACGCGCACCGGGCGGATTGAAAAAATTTGCAAAATGCATCCCCAACCGTTTATCGAAATTCATCCCCGTGATGCTGCTCGCTTAGGTATTGTAGATAATCAGTATCTAGAAGTGCGATCGCGTCGCGGTGAAGCTAAATTTCCTGCTAAAGTAACAAAAGCGATCGCGCCTGGTACAGTTTTTGTCCCCATGCACTGGGGTTCACTGTGGGCGGATAATGCCGAAGCTAACGCCCTCACCCATCCTGAATCTTGCCCCGATTCCCTGCAACCAGAATTAAAAGCCTGTGCGGTGCAGTTGATACCAATTTCTCTGGAAGTTACAGTCAAAAATTATGAACTCCAATCTTCAAAACGGTAAGCAGGTAATTTAGTCAATAGTCAATAGTTAATAGTTACTATAATTTTTTCTGTATCTCAACTGTTGGCTGTTACCAATTACTATATCTAAAGAGGTAAAATTTTAAGCAACAAATTTTACTAGCCCACATTTCAATTTGGAAAATAAAAAACTGACCAAACATCGGTCAGTCCTCTTTTTGAATCCTCTAGATTTATCTATGGGATTTCATTTTATAATTGGGTGCACAACATGAGAAGGCTACTGAAACGAATTTTAGGAACTACAACAGATGAGAACTTTATGCACCTCATTGAAAATATAGAGGTGCTAGTTTCTAAGGTTCTATCTCTTTTAATGGTAGTTGTAATTTTAGTGGCGATCGGGGATTTAGGGATTTTTATTTTCAAAGAATTATTTACAGCCCCTTACGGTAAGTTTAACACAACATTATATAAAATTTTCGGTTTATTTTTGAATGTTTTAATTGCTTTAGAAATCTTAGAAAATATCACAGCTTATTTACGAAAACACGTTTTTCAGGTGGAATTAGTTATTGTCACTTCTTTAATTGCTGTTGCCAGAAAAATTATTATTCTTGATTTAGAAAAAGTTGGAGGAATTGATATAATAGGTCTAGGTATTGCTATTCTGGCGTTGTCAATTAGTTATTTAATAATTCGTTTCAGTACTTCCAAATAAATAAGAGACACAATAACCCATTGTGCGTTAAAAAAACAGCACTTTACAACTAAGATCAAGTCCACATCTTCAATCAGTGAACAGTAAACACAAAGCGTATGGTAGGAGACTGTTAGCCGCCACCAACGCCTAGCAACAATTGGTTTGGTGTTTCACCAAGGATAAACACACCATTCTTTACTGATAACTGATAACTGTTAATAGGTTACTCAACCAAGATTCTCATCAGCTAATTTTAAATACTTTCTTATGGTAGAATTCTTTGAATTTGAAGCAGATTTTGTTGATTCGCTGCGTTGTATTCCCATGCAGGTGCGTTGCAAATTAGATACCTGTGGTATTAAGCTAAAATTGTCTGATTGGAACCAAATGACTACAGCAGAGCGTCAAGCGTTAGTCGAATTACCTTGCACTACAGAAACCGAAATTCAGTCTTATAACGAATATATCCAGCAGTTGATTTTACAGCGCACAGGCATACCAGCTGCCAAATTGCCTATAGAACCCCATCCTGCGTGGCTAGACTCTGCCAATGTACCACTCACTGTCCACGAAAAAGCTCAAGAAATAGGAGTAGTTCTGACACAGCAAAAATGGGCAGCTTTGAGACCATTACAGCGTTTTGCCTTGATTAAACTGAGCCGCTCAGGGCATGAAAATAAAAACTTTCCCAGAGCGATCGCAGAATTTAATTTGCTTTAATTAAGCTCAGTTGCTAATTATATAGTTGAAGCTAGTAATGGTCAATAGCCAATAGGCAATGGTTTCTCTTGCCTTTTCCTAACTAGCAAATAATATACAAGGATGCGTTAAACTTTGTTAACTCGTAGCCTTCAAATGGTGCATTATGGCACAGTTAATGCTGTAATATATCGATGAATTCTCGTATAAGTTCATCGCTTGATGTGCGTCTAAATTCACATTTAGACGTTAAGGATTGTCATTTGTCAGTTGTCCTCTCTTACAAAGTTATACCAATTTGAAAAAAGAATGCGACAGATACATACTCCCAAACCTTTGTTATATCTGGCTTTCTTAATTTTGAATTTTGTTAGCGTAGCTAAGCCGTGTCCGCGAGCGTCATTTTGAATTTTGAATTGGTATTATGTTGGCTGTAAGTCGGCGCATCCTGTGGGATATTGCTAGAGACTTTGTGCTTTATCCTTGGTAAATGACCAATGACCAATAACAAATAAACTAATAACTCAGGATAGTAAAAACATGGCTGCAAAGAAACTTTTGATGCTCGTTGGTGACTATGTAGAAGACTATGAGGTAATGGTTCCTTTCCAGGCACTACAAATGGTAGGACACACTGTCCATGCAGTTTGCCCCAATAAAAAAGCTGGTGACAACGTGCGAACAGCAGTTCACGACTTTGAAGGAGACCAAACGTACAGCGAAAAGCCCGGACACAATTTCACTTTAAATGCTACTTTTGCAGAAGTAAAAGCCGAAACCTACGATGCTTTAGTAATTCCTGGAGGAAGAGCACCAGAATATATCCGTCTGAATCAGCAGGTACTAGAAATTACCCGTCACTTTGCTCAAACAAATAAACCAATCGCTGCCATCTGCCACGGCTTGCAGTTATTGGCAGCTGCTGATGTATTACAAGGCAAAAGATGTACTGCTTACCCTGCTTGTAGCCCAGATGTCAAGAGTGCTGGAGGTATTTATGTTGATATCCCTGTTGATGAGGCCATAGTTGACGGTAACTTGGTGACAGCACCAGCTTGGCCTGCTCATCCTCGTTGGTTGGCAGAATTCCTCACAGTACTTGGAACCAAAATTGAACACCTCCAACTGTCTAGAGTTGTTTAAAGACAAGATATCAAAAATCTTTGAGTTTAAATCTCGCAGTTTCTTTGACTACTCGCTACTTCCTGCCTCAAAGGAGTCTAGTCAATCATTAAGCTGTCGGACATTTAACGTAACACATCGTTTCGTGTTGACTAGCTCCTGTTGACGATTGGCATTTAACTGTTAGTGGTCATTATGAGTAACTGTGCAATTTAAAAGCGTAATAGGTTAGTGGCAAAAATAACTGACAATAGACCACTGGCAATTATATATTTTCTTCATGTAAGTAAATGCAGTAATAACTACTATTTAGTAATAAATTGCCGTGCATTTAATTTGCAGCTAGGATGTCAAGAGTAGATAACCCATATAATCTGAATTTATGTGCCTCAGAAGCCAGGTTGAGGAAAAACTCTCAACCGATGAAATACTTATTAACATTATGATGAGTGAAAAAATTTGAAATTTTGCATCAATAAATTTAAATTTATTCGCAGTAAGTGAAGCTATAGTGGATTTAGCAATGCTGCTGTTGATGTGGCTAAGGTTAGTCCTGCTGCCAAATTATTTTAAGAATTAATTTAGAAACGCACTCTAACTCAATGACAGGCAAAAACGCAAGACATAATGCATTTCTGCGGCTAGTGTCTGGTAATGGAGCAGCTTCGGGATCGGAATCTCGCTTCTCGCTCTCCCCCAGTAAAGAGATAGTAATTGGACGCGACCCCAGCTGCCAAGTTGTCTTGGATGCCATGATGTATCGAATGGTATCTCGTCGTCATGCGGTGGTTCGTCCCCTGTCTTTATCTCCAGATAGCAAATTTAGCTGGGTGCTTTGTGATTTGAATAGTGCTAATGGCACTTATTTGAATGGACAACGCTTGTATGAATGTCAAGAATTGCACCCAGGCGATCGGATTTCTCTAGGTTCTGATGGGCCGCAATACGTTTTTGAGTACGAGTTGACCTCACTCGCCCCGGCAACGACAGTTAACCAACTGACACCACTACCGTCAGCAACCAACTACCACAACCACACCCAATTAAAGCAGCCCGATTCTGTTAGCTTCACTCAGCTTTTTCCGATTATTTCCACTGGTAAAGATTTAACTCGTAAAGCTTACCTTGTACCAGGAATACTGACCGTCATCTTTGTAGTGCTGATGTTTGCTACAGTCGGTCGTCCCCAAGCAAATCAAGTAATTGTCGCAAGTTATATTGCCTTTGCTGCCTATTATTTTGTTTACCAACTTTGCGGTAAACAAAAGCCGTGGTGGGTGTTAATGGCTACGGCAATGGGTACGACGCTGATTTTGCTCAGCCCACTGTTGGATTTATTTATCTTCGTGTTTCGTGGCATCCTGCCTGGAAACTTGCCCTCACCCCAAGAATCTACCACCTTCACAGAGTTACTGGTACGAATGTTTTTTGGTGCTGGGTTGATGGAAGAATTACTCAAGGCAGTGCCTGTGCTTGTAGTATTTGCCATCGGTAGAATGTTGTCTTCACCTTGGCGAGAACGCATCGGTGTTTGGGAACCTCTAGACGGTATTCTCTTAGGAACGGCTTCTGCTGTGGGCTTCACTTTGTTGGAAACTCTCGGTCAATATGTCCCGGATATCACTCAAAATGTCACGCAACAGGTGGGTATCGGTGCTGCCGGTCAACTGGCGGGTTTACAACTGCTAATTCCGCGAATTTTAGGCTCTGTGGCTGGACACATGGCTTATAGTGGCTACTTGGGCTATTTTATCGGCTTGGCTGTCCTCAAACCCAGTAGAAGTTGGCAAATTCTTTCTATTGGTTACCTGAGTGCCTCTGCACTCCACGCTCTCTGGAATGCCACTGGATCGATCAATGCCTTGCTGTTAGTAGTTGTTGGAGTATTATCTTACGCCTTTTTGATGGCGGCAATTCTCAAGGCACGCGCGCTTTCACCAACGCGATCGCAAAATTTTGCTACCCGATTTCTTGGTCCCAGATAAGAGATGAGGGGGATGCGGTTCGGCTTTGCTCACCAACCGGGAGATGGGGAGGCAGGGGGAAAATAACTCTTAACTCCTAACTCAATAGTTAATAGTTAACACTCAACACTCAACACTGTTTTGCCCGATTCCCAATTCCTAATACTTTGAAAAATGTATGTCTTGGGATAGATGGTCTGATTTTTAAATTAGTCTATCCTTAGGCTACCCTACAATTGTTGTGTTCAAAGTAAAATTTGGTAAATGCTTAAAAAGCAACACAACATTAGCAGATAAATATATCTGTCTCGAAAATTTAATTATTCAATATCCAAAAAATAAATAGCAGATTGAAGTTATGGTTGGGACTGGTATTTACTGAGTTGAGTTAAAGCGTAGTAGGCGATGGCCAAACTAACCTTTGCTTGTTCTATTTCTGATAAAGTTGTCCATTCCCGATTGTTCAGGTTACTGATAGTAGATGCTGGGTTATGTGATTCGTTGCTTCGCATAGCATAAGCAAAAGGACGAGCCAACACTAAAAGATCCTCTTCTCCCCAATTTGGCATGACTGCTTGAACGCACTCAACTAATTGTTCGCCCCTTAATTGGTGACGCGAAAATATTTCAGCAGCTTTAGTAGCAATGGTGTTGAGTAATGCTTGGGGAACGGAAGTATAAAAAGTGGCGCGTAATGTTTCTTGGAGATTAAGTACTATTGACTGTTGGCAATTGTGATTAGAGCTTTCATTAAAAGAGATACCTGACCAAAGTGTATCTAAATGGTTGTAAAAATCTTGTGATCGCTTTGTCAGATCTTCATCGATTAAATCTTGGCTCTCGAATTGTTGTTCTAATTCTTGAAAATAAGCTTCTGATTCTTCATCGGCCAGATTCCAAGGATAGGTAGCATCATCTGGTTCTAGTAAAGCTTCTAATAGCTCTAAATCTACTTGAGAGTGCAAAGAAGAGAAAGTGTCTGAACCATTAATTTTATTAGTCATTTTTTTACCTCACGATTATTTAGTGGTATTGACAGCTACAATCGCCGAGAAGAGATTTCCGCAAAAAATTTGATTTTTTCTAGGGTAAAAACAGATTTTTAAAATTGATACTTGAGACCAAAATTAATTTCTGCAATAGCCCTACTAGGAGTCTTCAATAACAAACTCCCAGGTTTCACCTCTAGCACTTCCAAACTTTAACTGCATACCGGATTTCAAGGGGACTTCCTCTCGGAGGATTTGTTGCCAGCCATTAGGCCCTAAAAACCACGTTGTCCCGTAGGTAGAAAAATCTTGCAAATAATAAGTTCGCACTAGTGTAGCATCAGTCAAAGTATTGCGGCAGAAGATTTCAGCGTGACGCTTAGAAACAGACGGTTCCGGGATAACAATATCATTATCTTTGGTGCGACCGATGCGAGTGACTCCATAACGCAATAACCAGGTTTTATCTTTTGAAGAGAGCGATCGCAAACAAGCACTAGGAAGCCCAGAACCTACATCAGGAATCGCTGTGTCTGGTAATTCGGTAATTCCTTCATCCATGTTTTTAACGAGTTCGCCATTAAAATCTGGATGTAGGTAGAGAACGGGCAAAGTCCAAGCAGGTTGATTGAACCTATAGAGTGTTAACAATTCTTTTCTAGCCTGGGTCACAGCTTCATCAATTGGCTTATACAATCGCAAAGCTTCAGTAAAGGCTTGAATAAAACTGTGGCTTTCGTGGTCGGCGATTTCATCGCGCATCCCCAAAACCGCTGGTACACCATGCCGAATTAATACTTCTGCCAAACTGCTGGCAGGTATCGCTTGATTATTGCTAGTAGCTGGTTGCGCTCCCCAACACGCGTTGAAAACCGCTAACTTCACACCTGTACGGTTCAATGCTTGCGCCAATTCTATACCATTGAGGGTCTTGTCCGATCCCAAAAACAGTAGCCCACCGTCTGGATCTGGCAACCCGTGTCCAGCATAAAAAAAGACATTGTATGCTTTGGTTTCTAATTCTTGAATCAACTCCTCTGGAGTTGGTTGTAATAGTTGATTTACTGTGCAGGGCGCATATCTTTGGGAATTGCTATCAACTGGGGTATCTGTAAGAGTTTGCTGTAAAATCAGGGCTTCTTGTTCTAGTTGCAGCTGATCATCATGACCTAAAACCAACAGGATACTTAAAGCCTGGTCAGTTCGCAAATACGGTAAGGGGTCAACTTCACTGCTAGTGCGACTAAATAGCAAATCTTGGGAAAGGGACATTGCAGATTGACCAGGCTCACGCTGCATAATTTCCCACGGGAAAGCAATTAGATCCGGTTCGCGAATTTCCAGTCGGAAGCGCAAACGTGTATGCTGACCTTGAGCAATCCCGCGACTGCGTTCTAAACTGCCGAGAATTTGTCCATCGAATACCCAGCGCCATAAACTCATTCCCAAGTATTGCATCAGGCGACTGCTGTAAGGACCAGTGGCCAGACCTGAAGGGAATGAAATCGAATCATTGGGTAATAGGTTGCTGTTTTGAGATGTTGAATTTGGGGGAAGATCTAAATGGCTATGGCCAGCAAACATCTGCCGCCATTCTTGCCAGACTTGGGTGAGTTCAACAGGCCACACACAGTCACGTAAAACATAGCCACTGGGATAGGGAGCCTTGACCACCCAAATGGCGAAGTTGTCAGTGCCAGTGTTTAAGAGACGGGCGATCGCCAAATTCAGGGATGGCATGGATTCATAAAACTAAAAGCTAAAAACAAATAATTTCAAATAACAATTCTTTAAGGTAAAAATTTTTACTTTTTTACCTTATCAGTTTTTGAGTCTGATTGTTACCTGTTATTATTCCAGGTTTTTTCTAGTTTATCGACTATTTGACTAAGTTGGGCTGGTGTCAGGTGTTTGATTAACTGGTGGTTGGGTGAGGGTTTTACATGGATTTGGTGCGCTTGATGGCAAAACAGAGACTCCAAGACGGTTCAATTGTTGAAATTGAATTGCTACTGTTTTCTCCGGTTTTGGCGGGGATGGTACTTGGGAGGATGCTGGAGTTGGCGTACCTTTATTGCTACAGACTCGCATCCGAACTGAAAAATCTCCAGATGCAGGTTTGGGATTTGGTTCGGTGTTGATAACTTGTAAAAAACTTTTAGCAGGAAGCGATTGGTTGTTTGCCAAGGAAATTTCCTTGGTGGTTTGAATTACCCAGCCAGCAGAAAGGTTAGCAAGGGTTCGGGGTGGCTCTGTGGCTGCAATAGTAGGGCTTTGAGTTGGTGTGGGATTAGGCACAGCTTGAGGCTGGCCGGATTGTGATTGCAGTTGCTTAACGAGCAATCCCAGAGAACCTGCAACTACGACCAATATTAAGGGAACTATCCACTGTAGGGGTAATTGGCGAGTTTTGGCAGGCTGATTTTCCTCAATGACCTGAGTTTTGTGGTTTGAGCTGCTTAAAACTGACGTATTTGCTCCTCTGGATGCCAAATCGACGGTTTTTGCCGAGTAACTCTCTGGAATGACTGCTTTGATCGTGATTTCTGGTTCCCAGTATTGGACTTGATAGTGTACTAAAGCGACGGTGACATTATCGTGTCCATTCTTGCTGTTAGCGATTTCTACTAATCTATCTGCGACATTGGCGATGTTTGCTTCCCCGAGCAAAATCGGCAAGATTTCTGTTTCCCAGTACTCCTCTACGCGATCGAAATCACTCAAACCATCGGATGTCAGCAGAAAAACTGCATCTTCATCGAGCATAAACCGTGCAGATGTGGGATGCAATGAAGTGCTAGGGCCCATTCCCAAAGCCTGGACAAGAGAACCAGCAGCACTTTGTTGTACAGCTTCGCGGTAAATGGCATAGCCGAGGCGGACTTCGCGGGAAGCGACATCATCATCAAGGGTAACTTGATAACAGCCTTGGCGCGTAATCCAATAGGCACGACTATCACCGACGTGGGTAATGTACATTTCGTGAGCGACAGGCAATGCCATAACTAAAGTTGTGCCCATGCGCTGACGCCCTTGACGATTTTCACCATCATTGCGCTGACTAATTTTGTCATTAGCCATGGCCACGGCTTTTTCTAAGTCATTCAGTAGTAGTGAGGGGTCTATGTGGTCATAGGGAACTTTGGTGAGTTGATGTACCTGTTGTTGGATTGTTTCAATGGCTAAATTTGATGCGACATTGCCGCCTTCGTGTCCGCCAATGCCATCACAGACAATTGCTAAGGCTGTGGGCTGGGGTGGTTTGCTCACCAGAGTGCCACTAGGTGGGCTACAGGCATCTTCGTTACGCTGACGACTCGGCCCGGTATCGGTTTTAGTGATAATTTTGATTGTGGGTGTTTGCGATCGCCCTAATTCTGCCAGTCCGCGATCTAAAACTACAATTAATTGTTCGGATGAGTGAATCTCACCCTGAATCAGGGAAAGGCTAATGCGATCGACAAATTCTGCTATGGCTGGTTTGGCGTTGGCGATCAACTGCTGCCAAAATTCGCCTAATTGAGGCAATTTTGGTGATGTGGTGTCGTCGAAGCGCAATTCCAACAAACGGACTAACGAGCCTTCTACCCGTAAAACATGGGAGTCAAGCAAGCTAGAAACAACACCTTCACTAGCCAGAGGTTGCCACAAATGAGCTATCTGCCACAACCAATTGAGTTGGCGCATGGATGTAGCATCGCGCCAAGCAGCGGTTAACTCGCTACCGAGATGCACTTGTTGGGTTGTGTCGTCCACCAATATTGGTGGTTTTTCTAAAAGTAATATTTCTCGCTGGGGCGAGTCCTTAGTTAGGGGAAGTACTCCATGTACCTGCGGTACGTGTAAGCGGTAGGGAATGAGTCTTAAATAAGCTCTGGGAATATCTAAATTCTCTAACTCTGGCGTTAGGGTTAATAAACCAGGCTTCGTATCTAATAGAACAAATTTATCAACGATTAAATAGCGATCGGCTAATACTTTTCCAGGGTTACCCAAACTCAGACCATCCACTACAGCCCAGAGGTAATTTTTGGGTAAGGGCGTGGAACATCGCTGGCAAAACTTATGAGTCAGGGGGTTTGCAGCCTGACAATTTTCATGTGGACACTGGAGCGTTGCCGCATCATTTTCCATAGTTTTCCCACCGATCGCAGATTGGCAATTTCTTTAATAGCATTACTAGGGACAATCTAGACCGCTCGTCTTTCTTAAACTTGACATATCCAGGCTTTAGATGATGATTTTAGCTGGCGGTTATCAGCAGATGCTAATATTTAACTTATCTAAAGAATACGCTCCCAAGTTAACCCTACAGCCTCATCATAGCTTCTATCGCTGTGTGACTCTCAATCGCTCAAGCAACTAACTCCAACCGCCTCACCAAAGATAACTCAAGCATAACTGTGCTATTTGCTTTTGCTAAATTACTCCCTGTTCAATAGGAATATAATATTGGTATTTATCTAGTTTATAAGTAAGATAGCAATAATCAACTTTAATTAAGAATTAAGATATAGCGATCGGCTTGGAATTTTGAGCTGAATTTGCGTAGCTAGGGAGTAGGGAGTAGGGAATCAGCTTTTTCGAGTTGAGGGCGAGTTTTTTCACACAATCAAATACAAGTCTCAGAAGTAATCATAGTTGGTGGCAAAACTACCTAACGAATGAAGTTGCTTAAAAAATGTTGTTTCCAGGTTTTTCGAGGGAAGAGGATGGGCGGCAAAGGGTGTGCCAGCAGGGGGAAAAGACTTACTCCAACTTCCCCTTTGTCCCTTTGCTCCTCATCTCCCCACTCCCCACTCCCCAGATAGTTTAGCCCGTCTGGTAATAACTCTCTATTTTACTGTTGATCGTCAATTGCAACTTGTGGGATTCCCATACTGTAGTTGGTAACACGGGCAGAGAGATTGTAGCTGATTTCGCCTTTTTGCAGGAGCGATCGCACATAATGCTCTAAGTCTGACCCTACGCGGCGTAAGTTATAGTCTGTAAGGTCTGCGCCACTAGAAGCTTCGACTAGTTCATCGAATTTTCGATAAACCTTTTGCAGCGCATCTTCATTCCAGTTGAATTCGTTGTCTGGGTCAATATCTAATGTTAAGACTTGATCGCTTGGAAGGAGTTCGCCATCTTGGTCAATTTCAGCCGCAAAAATGCGGATATGCCGGGTTGTGGACTTGAGCAGCGTCGGGTTATCCATAAAAGGGTGTAAGATTTGGGTGAATTACACTGAAATTATTGTAAACCCTATATTCAAGCTTAAATGCTCTTAATTTACAAGCTTTGAGGGCAGTTTCAAAAGGGTTAGGTATTACGCTTTTAGATTGCACAGTTACTCATAAGGTTCGTTGAGTGCTGAAGGTTAACTGTCAATCGTCAACAGTCAACAGCCAACATGAAAAGATGTGTTGCGTTAGCTGTAAGTAAAAATATTGTCTGTACTGATTACTGCTTTTACTTGTGTTAGTAGTTGAAGTCTCAGTTAGTTGGCAGTACTGACAGTACTCTTATAATTTTCAGACCAGAATTACTGGGTAGAGTATTTTGATTTAGGAGAACACAAACCAGTCTCAGTGCTATGCTAATCTTGCCTATTGCTCAAGTTTTTGTATTTATTAAGTCTAGAAGACGGTAGCATAAGGTCTTGGGCTGGAATAATTTGATCTGTGTACATTTTTGTTCTCAAACAAAAATTTTTACCTTAATAACTATGTCAATCAATTTCTCCTCAAATTGCTCTTGAAAAAAACGTACATCTAGTAATTTTACGGAATAGCGCTACACATACCTCTGGCATTAATAAAAGGTAAAATTTTCAGCGGTTTTACTTACGTAAAAACACCAAAAATCAAGTAACAAGTCAAACTGTTATTGACGTTCACATAAAGTTGATGTAAAAAGCTTTAAAAAGCTCGGACAACTTCTTACAGAAACTTTATTGTGTAGAATCTGAAAAACTGAATAATAGTTATGGCTTACCATAAGCTACATCTGTGAGAGTCAGACCAAAATCTAGACAGTGAAAATTGAGCTTGAAAACAAAACACAGGAGAGTGAAATGGAATACATTGGTGTTTGATGAAGAAAAATTCTTAATTCAAGCACTTTGGATTCAAAAAAGATATAAATAACTTTTGCTGGACATCTACCTCCTTACCCTCATGACTACCAAGTAAAGGAATCTCAATAGCTATGAACTCCAAAGCATTACCACGCCAAATCAATAATCTCGAAGTAGGTGTTTATGAGTGCGAAATACATCTCAAATTTCGGTTGATTGAGGAAAAGAGTCTATTGGGCGATCGCGAGCAACTCTTACAGGTGCTACTCGATGCTTTGACCGAGGGATCTGACGATTTTCTGGAGACGCTACAAGCGTCCGTTAAAGCCCAAGAAATATCAGAGTTCAAAGCCTCACCTCAAATGCGACGCCAGCTAATGCGCTTGCGTAATGCTGCTGAAAATCCGCAAGTTTAAAGGTGTAATTTAAGTATTGAAAAATCGTGAATTAAGTATCAAATCAAATAGGCATCTCATACCCACGATACACCCGTTGCAATAAAAACTAAGCAGTCAGTAGAATTCATAAAATATTTTGATTTCTGCTTTGTGAAAGTCTTATTTAGCAGCACAAAGTCCCAGGAACAGTTTCCTTAATTAAAAAACTTTGTAGCAAAGGTTACTGGTAGAATCTCAAAGCAAATTCAGCCGGGTGCATTTTACCGAGTTAACATCAAAACATTGGAGAAAACAAAACCCTGTGTCTTTACAGATTGGGCGCTAGACAACAGGCGCAAACCAAATGAAAATCTAAAAGACTAAAGTAAAAATAAATAACTTTTCTTTTAGCTTTTTGCTTTAACTAAGTGCTTGATTTGCTGAAATACTTATGTTTTATCTATTACTGGTAAATGGTTATGGTTTCGTAACCAATTGCCTATTACCAATTGCGCTGTGACGCGAGGAGTAGGGGGGATGGGGAGTGTGGGCAGATGGGGGAGTGTGGGGAGAGATGGGGGATGGGGGAGTGTGGGGAGTGTGGGGAGAGAGGGGAGAGAGGGGAGAGAGGGGGGAAAGATTTCTTCCCCATCTTCCCACACCTCCCACACCTCCTACACCTCCCACACCTCCCACACCTCCCACACTTCCCACCCCTCCTTATGCCTCATTCTCAATGCTTATTTAGCAAGACCGTGTTCTAGAGCAAAACGAACTAACTCTGTACGGCTATTAGTACCAGTTTTACTAAACAAACGGCTAACATATTTTTCTACGTTGCGGACGCTGGTTTCCAAACGACGGGCGATTTCTTTGTTCATCAACCCCTCAGCGACTAAGTTCAAAACACTTTGTTCTCTGGGGGTCAAATCAATTTTGAAAGGGGCTGGCGATTGTGAAATAGCATTTCTTTGAGTTAACAGAGCCTTGATTTGGGCTATCTGATTGGCTAGTTCAGCAATATCAGGGGTTTCAAGGTCATCTGCCGTAGTTGAAGGTTTAGCGGTGCGGCGGACTAGCAAATTTTCGACTATGGCGACTAACTCATCTGGGTCGAAGGGTTTGGGAAGATAAGCATCGACACCAGCTTGATAACCTTGGATGCGATCGCCTGTCATCCCTTTAGCAGTTAAAAATACTACGGGAAGTGCTTGGAAACGGGGGTCTTCTCGCAGTTGCTTGAGGAACTGATAGCCATCTACTTGGGGCATCATGACATCAGAAATCACTAAATCAGGTGTATTCACCTGCATCAATTCCCAACCCTCGACAGCATTACTGGCGATTTGAACGCTGAAACCGCTCTCTTGCAAATAATCTTTCACGGCTTCCCGTATCCCTGGTTCATCATCCACCAGTAACAATTGTGCTGACATTGACAATTTCCTTAAGTTTACCTTTTTCCAATTTAGCGAAAGTTGACAAGCATTGATCGGGAGTTTGGAGTAGAGACGCAATTAATCGCGTCTCTACAAGAGTTGGGAGTTAGGGATTCTCTCCTCACTCCCACCCTGCGGTTTAGCGTAGGGTTACGTTGGTGCAGCCTCTCGTAAAGAAGGAAGTTCAACTATTATCCCCAATTACGAATTATTTAAATAGCCCTTACCATTGAGGGTTTGCCTTAATTAATGCCTCTGCCGCTGAACTATTTAATGGAACTGAGAAAAAATGTCCTTGGCCATATTCACAGTTCAGTTTTCTCACAAGTGCTAGTTGCTCTTTAGTCTCTATTCCTTCGGCAAGCACATCCACACCCAACTTGTGCGCCAATGTCACAAGTATCTCAATAATTTCTAAATTTTTACTATTACTGCTGATTGAACTGATAAAAGAACGGTCTATCTTCAACAGACTAATGGGAAAGTTATAAAGACGACCTAATGAAGAGTAGCCTGTACCAAAGTCATCAATTGATAACTGAATGCCTATCTCTCGAAGTTGTGAGAGTGTAGCAATTACGCGATCGCCATTTTCGACAATTACACTTTCAGTAATATCCAGCACTAAACTGTCAGCATTCAGACCAGTGGATTCTAAGATTTGCCCAATCTGTTCAATCAAATCCGGCTGGGAAAATTGCTTGAGGGAGAGATTGACACTGATTTTCTTGAGCAAGTTAGAAGAATGGGACGCTCGCCAAGCTTGCATTTGAGCACAGGCCTCATGTAACACCCACTTACCAATCGAGAAAATTAGTCCAGTTTCCTCTGCTAGGGGAATAAAATCTGCTGGACTCAGCAGACCACGTTCTGAATGCTCCCAGCGCAACAAAGCTTCAAAACCTAAAATAGAGCCACTAGTCAGGGAAACAATCGGTTGATAATAAACTCGCAACTCAAGGCGCTCAATTGCTCGACGCAAATCGGTTTCTAACTGCAATTTCGCCAGAGCATTCGCATACATATTTGAGTTGAATAGTTCATAACGTGCTCTACCCAGCATTTTAGCTCGGTACATGGCTGTATCAGCATCTCTCAACACGTCTTCTGGTCGTTCATAATTTATTGTTGAACTCAAGGCAATGCCAATACTTGCTGTTGTGAAGATTTCTTGTCCGTCAAGCTCAAAGGGTAACTTTAGTTCCTGTTCAATCCGGTCAGCGACTTTGATGGCGTCTGACACATCTTGAATTCCCTCTAGCAAGATTGTAAATTCATCTCCCCCAAGCCGTGCTGCTGTATCTATGGAGCGTACACATAGTTCTAACCTACTTGCAATGGCAAGCAGAAATTGGTCTCCTTTGTGGTGTCCAAGACTGTCATTAATCACTTTAAATCGATCTAGGTCGATAAACAGTACAGCAAATAGATAATCTGAATGCCTTTTGGAATAATTAATCGCATGTCTTAAACGGTTAATAAATGCAGCACGATTTGGCAAACCCGTCAATGCATCATGGAAGGCAAGGTGTAGCAGTTGGGACTCCGCTCGTTTACGCTCTGTAATTTCAGTCAGCAATTTCTGATTTGCTTTTATCAGTTCTGCTGTCCGTTCTGCTACCCGGATTTCTAAATCATCGTAAGCTCGGTGCAACATTTTTTGAACTTCTTTGCGTTCAGTGATATTGCACAACAGCCAACGCCAGCCAATTTGCTCCCCTTTTTCATCGTACACCGCAGATAACTTAACACTAGCAGGGAAAGGTTTTTCCCCCCGTGGCTGTAGGTTAGTTTCCCAGTTGAGTAGCTGCTGCAAATTGTTCATCTGAGAGCTAAACACCTGGCGGTCTTGTTGAGCAATAAAGAGAATTAATGGTTTACCTACTAGATACTTTTGGCGGACATGAAGCAAGCTTGCTGCTGCATGGTTAGCTTCTTGGATTGTCCCTGTGGTATTAGTTACTAAGTAAGCATCTGGAGCGAACTCAAACAAATCTTGGTAACGTTGACGCTCTTTGTCTAGCGCCGCTTGTCTTAGTTCTAGCTCTTGGGAGACTATCAATAGTTCTTCCACTGTAGTGTGGAGTTCCTCAAAAGTTTCTGTTATTATTTCCTGTTCTAAGTTGGGTTGAGTTACACTGCGTTGTACTAACTTCTGTACTTGTGAGCGCAATTTTTTTATGTGTTGGCTAAAGCCATCTACGTTCATGCGGCTCGATTCGGAAAACTATGAAGGGTAGCTAGTAAAGGATAAGCAATTGTATGCTTTCCTTAAACTTGAGACTATGTTGAGTAGGCAAGCAGTGGTTAGTTGTAATAGCAGACAGATTCTAAATAAATAGAACAGAATTTACTTTGTTGGTAATTTAATATTAGCTTAACAACATTATATTTGCTTTATCTATTTTTTAAAATACCTCTTAAAATATATTTAGAAAATCAAAGACTTTTGCCAGATAGGGTTTTCAGTTACTACTTTCTTACTGAAAATACTATTTGCTGCTTAGTAGCATACAAGATTATGGATACCGTATAAATAGAATTTTGTTAAAGCCAAGCAATGATCTTGGCATTTTCTGGCAGTTTGGCTTCTGTTTGTCCAGCGGCACGCGCCCTCGCTGTAAATAAACCAATGGGAGTATTCAATAAATCTACCAAAGTGGCTTTACCCGCGATCGCCTTACTAATATCTCTTGGTACTTCTTTCAAAAACCAACGCGCCAAACGATAGCCGCATTCACCAAGTGTAATATCTCGCATTAAATCAATACCATGCAGTTCGTGTAAATAGCGATTGGAACGTCCATAACGCCGCCATTGACTTTGCAGTTCCAAAAGCGTCGTGCGGTGGCGATGCTGGACGATAGCACTTGGGGCAAATTCCAAACGCCCGATATTTTGGGCCAAAATCCGCCAGCAAATGTCTGCATCCCCACCAGTGGTCAGGTAAGGACGAAATAAACCTGCTTTTTCTAAGGCGATGCGGCGAATTGCCAAATTAGCTGTTTGTCCATAGGGACCAAAGGAATGGCCAAGGGTGTGTTTTTGTGACAGGGTTTCTTCACGGTCTGCGTGTTGTTCTAACAAACTTTTGCCTGGTAGTGCCAAAATTTCCCCAGCAACAATTACTACTTCTAAGTTGACAAAAGGCTGAATTAATGCGTTTAGCCATTGGGGTTGAGGACGGCAATCTGCATCAGTAAAAACTATAATTTCGCCTCGAGCTGCACGAATGCCAGTGTTACGAGCAGCGTAGGAGCTTTGAATTTGATTTTCACTCAGCGGGCGAATTGTAATTGGGCAATTTTCGGCAGCTGTTTTGAGGGAGGTAAAAGTGCGATCGCTACTGTTATTGTCTACTAATAAGTACTCTACACGGTCTTTTGGGTAAGTTTGAGATAATAGACAATTGAGCAAATCTGGTAAATCCGCCTCACCGTTATAAATGGGAATAACCACCGATACCATTGGCAAAAAGCTGGTGGCGGTGGTTGCATCAACTGGCTGATAATTCATAAATTTGAGATTTTAGAAATGGAACTACTAACTAGTATTCCCAATCTAAAATCAAGACAACGGCAATATCAAGCAGTTTTTATAACTCCAAAAATCTGAATGGGGAATATATAAACACTTGGGAAACAAATCACTCACCTAAAATTTCAAATCACCAGCGCGGACGCTCATGGGTTGATTAAGTTGATTGCTTGGTGGTTGGGCGAAGTTGTTACCTGATAAAATTGCGATCGCTCGGGCATATTGGGGATCGCTCTTAGTTCCGATTAAATCTGGATTAGAAGCCAACTGACGCTCTTGTGGCTCTGTCAAGTCTACCTTGATATCTGGCGTAATTCCTTTATGGTTGATATCTGTTCCCAAAGGTGTGTAGTAGTGAGCAATGGTCACTGCCAAGCCAGAACCATCCGCCAGTTCATGAACTGATTGCACTAAGGCTTTACCAAAGGTTTGACCGCCAACGACTACCGCTCGCTTATTATCCTTGAGTGCGCCTGTGAGGATTTCGCTAGCACTGGCTGAGTTACCATCTACCAATACTGCCAAGGGACGATTTGTTAAGGCAGTACGATTGGCTTTAGTTTCCTCACTGCTTCCCACACGGTCTACTGTCTTGACAATGCCGCCATTATCTAACCACATGCGGGCAATTTCAATGCTGGATTGTAACAAACCGCCAGGATTTCCCCGCAAATCTAACACATAAGAATCAACTTTCTTATTGTTCAAATCGCGGATGGCTCGTTGCATTTGCTCTGCGGCGTGGGCGCTAAATTCTCGCAAACGGATATAGCCAACGCGGCGATTTCCTTCTTGTTTGAGGGTATAACGTACCGTTGGCACTTCTATATTTGCTCTAGTTAGCTTCAGTTCAAAGGGATTTTGCCCTGTGCGTTTGAGCCTGAGGCTGATGGGAGTGCCGGCTTTGCCGCGAATTAGTTTGGAAGCATCATCCACTTTCATTTTGAGAGTGGCTTTGCCGTCAATGGCCAAAATTTCGTCGCCTGCTTTGATTCCAGCTTTCAACGCCGGAGAATTATCTATGGCTTCGACAACAGTCAGGCGCTGAGTTTTTTCGTTGAGTTCCATACGAATGCCGATACCGGAGACTTCCCCAGAGGTTTGGCTAGTCAGGGCTTCAAACTGTTTGGGGTCCATGAACCGAGTGTAAGGATCTCCCAAGGTTTGTAAAGCTTCGCGGATGGCAGCATAAGCTTCTTCACGAGAGGAATAATCTTTAGTCAACAAGCTTTGCCTAGTTGCTTGCCAATCTTGTTGATTAAATTTGCCATCAACATATTCATGATTCACCAGTTGCCAAACTTGGTCAACTATCGCTTTCGGGCTGTCCTGTAGGCTTAGGGCTGCACGTACACCCCGAGTCCAAGCAGAACCGAACACAGACATGGTAGCAGTCGTAGCGATCGCTCCACCAATCAAGGCTACTTGGAGCGGCGAGTAACTTTTCGCAGATTGGTTCATGTATATTAGCTGGAATAATTGTGTTGTTGACAGTTTAGCAATCAGGCTTTCTAAAAATTTTTAAGTTTTTATACCCCAAACTCAGCTATGCTTTCTGGATTCTTTAGCATTGTAATTATGCCAAAAATACTGCATTAGTTATCAATAACGATTTCTGAGTTTGTTTGCCTTCTCCGGAAGGCTATACTGACGATGTGACACTTTGGCCGCCGTCATGTTTGTACTTTAGATTACTTTTATAAGATAGCACTTTGATCGCTCAATTGCAGTGTGTTGGACAGTCGTCAAATCGGCTTTTTTTGATATCAGTCATGAAACACAAATCTATGATCAAAACGTTAATTTCCATTAAAAAAACTTTAATTAATCTGTGGCAATTGTTACAAAAACTAACTGTTGGATTGTCCTTTGTTTTCGGTGCTTGGTTGATTTTTACTACTATAACCTTAGTTTATGCGTCTTCGCAGCCAGTAGACACCTTTTTTGTGCTTGGTGGTAGTATTCGTCGAGAAACTTATATTGTCCAACAAGCAAAACAATACCCGCAAATCCCAATTTTAATTTCTCATGGCTCCCCAGATCCTTGTATATGGTTAATTTTTCAACGGGAATTTGCCAGCTTAGAAAACGTTTGGTTAGAAAAGTGTGCAAATTCTACCTTTGAAAATTTTTATTATAGTATTCCCTTACTGCGTAAATGGGGTGTACATAAGGTAAAGCTGATTACTTCGCCCACCCATTTACCAAGGGCTAAATGGATGGCGCAGATTCTCTTGGGCGCTCATGGGATTTGGGTAGAGCCAGAAATCGTTCAAGAGTTGGGTGTTCCTGGTAATCGTGAATCTTGGCTCAAAACTGGACTAGATTTAACCCGCAGCTTATTTTGGGCGATTTTAAGTCAAATTATTCAACCACAGTGCTCTAATGTTACCAAGCTTGCTGAGGTGGATATACAAGCTTGGCAAAATCGAGGTTTTAAGTGCGAACATCAAGGGGGAGTGGGGAGCCTAGATTTGTAAGTATTATTATTTAGTTGTTAATTTTCCCTTTACACCCCTACTCTTTTACACGCTTACACCCATACACCTCTTAATGCAAATCCTTGATTTTTCGTATCACTGCGTAAGTCCCTGGTTTGGCTGTTGTTGAAGTTTGAAAATAGAAACGTTATTTGAAAATTTTGAATTTTTGACTAACGCGCCAAATACGGCTATAAATTTGCGTGAAAAAATTTTGCAATTTCTAAATCAAATATTTTTAGACTTAAAAGTTGTTAACGTTTATGTGTAAGCATTAATATCCTGTTCAGTTTATTTTTAAATCTACGCATAAACTTATAAAAATTAATATAATTTTATTTAGAAATTTTCTTAGCAACTGTTAATCAAAACTTCAGCCCCGTTTCCGCTAAAAAGGTGATACTCCACATAGTAAATTAATTAAAGTGCAGATATGCACAGGATGGTATTATGACAACTCAGGAAGAAATCAGATTAGCACAAGCCTTGGATCGCATAGTTCATTGGCAAAGATGGGGGCCATATTTGAGCGATCGTCAATGGGGAACGGTACGCGAAGATTACAGTCACAATGGTACAGCTTGGGACTATTTTACTCATGACCAAGCCCGTTCTCGCGCTTACCGTTGGGGGGAAGATGGGATTGCTGGTATTTCAGATAATCATCAACGACTTTGTTTTGCGATCGCACTTTGGAATGGTGAAGATGCTATTCTCAAAGAAAGAATTTTTGGTCTAACTGGTAGTGAAGGGAATCACGGTGAAGATGTCAAGGAATATTATTTTTATTTAGACAACACTCCCACCCATTCCTATATGAAAATGCTGTATAAATATCCACAAACAGCATTTCCATACTCGCAATTAGTTGCTGAAAATCAACACCGCAGTCGCCGAGAATTAGAATTTGAACTACTAGATACAGGTGTATTTGATGATAACCGTTACTTTGATGTCTTTGTAGAATATGCCAAACATTCTGCGGAAGATATTCTCATCCAAATTAAAGTAGTGAATAGAGGAGCAGAAGCAAAGACACTACACCTTTTACCTACTCTTTGGTTTCGTAATACTTGGTCTTGGAATGGGGATGATAGTAAACCTATTTTAAAAGAAGTCAAATTAAATAATAGCTACAATACGATTGAGGCATCTCATCCAACTCTAGGAATTAGGTGGCTGTATTGCCAAGAAGCAACCGAGATTTTATTTACAGAAAATGAGACAAATTACCAAAAAATATTTGGTTATGCTAATGCATCTGCCTATGTAAAAGATGGTATTAATGATTATATTGTCCAAGGATTAAAAGAAGCTGTAAATCCAGAAAGAATTGGTACTAAAGCATCTGCTAATTATATATTAACAATTGGTGCAGGCGAAACTAAAATTGTAAAATTGCGACTCAGCGATACACCAAATTTAGTTGAGCCATTGGGCAAAGATTTTGATACCATATTTGGGCAACGACAACAGGAAGCAGACGAATTTTATCAGCGAATTGCACCGCATTCTCTAAGTGAAGATATGCGGAATGTGCAGCGACAAGCATTTGCTGGGATGCTGTGGAACAAGCAATTTTATCATTACATTGTAGAGGATTGGCTAAAAGGCGATCGCAACGTGCCACCACCACCACCAGAACGCCAAAATGGCAGAAATCAAGAGTGGTTTCATCTATATAATGAAGACATTCTTTCTATGCCTGATAAGTGGGAATATCCTTGGTTTGCTGCCTGGGATTTGGCATTTCATACTATTCCTTTGGCAATGATTGACCCAGATTTTGCTAAGTATCAATTGGATGTTTTAACAAGGGAATGGTATATGCATCCTAATGGCCAAATTCCTGCTTATGAATGGAAATTTAGTGATGTTAATCCCCCAGTTCATGCTTGGGCAACTTTGCGGATTTATCAGATTGAACAAAAAATTTATGGGCGAACAGACCGACAGTTTTTAGAACGGGTATTTCAAAAGCTGATGCTCAATTTTACCTGGTGGGTGAATCGGAAAGATGCTAAGGGCAACAATGTTTTTCAAGGCGGATTTTTAGGATTAGATAATATTGGTGTATTTGACCGCAGTGCAGAACTGCCTACAGGTGGACATATTGACCAATCTGATGGTACAAGTTGGATGGGAATGTATTGTTTGAATATGTTAGCGATCGCGTTAGAATTAGCTAAGGCTAATCCTGTTTATGAAGACATCGCCACCAAGTTTTTTGAGCATTTTTTATACATCGCTGATGCCATGAATAAAATTGGCGAAATGGAAGCCAGTTTATGGAACGAATCAGATGGTTTTTACTACGATGTACTGCATTTAAATGAACAGCAGATTACCTTAAAAGTCAGGTCAATAGTAGGATTAATTCCTCTATTTGCTATTGAAACAATTGAACCAGAAACCTTAAAAATGCTTCCTGGTTTCAAAAAGCGTTTGGAATGGTTTATCCGCAACCGTCCTGACTTACGACAGAATGTAGCTTGTATGGAAACCAAAGGAATTGGTGCTAGGAGATTGCTGGCGATCGTTTCTAGAGATAAACTCAGAAGTATTCTCCAAAAAATGCTCGATGAAAGCGAGTTTTTTAGTCCCTACGGTATTCGCGCACTTTCAAGATTTCACGCTGAACATCCTTATACTTTTGATGTCAACGGTTGTCAATTTCGTGTAGATTATGAACCTGCTGAATCTAGTAGTGGTTTATTTGGTGGTAATTCTAACTGGCGCGGCCCTATTTGGTTTCCGGTGAATTTTTTACTAATTGAATCTCTACAAAAATTTCATTCTTACTTAGGAAATGATTTTAAACTCGAATGTCCTACAGGTTCTGGTCAAATGATGACACTCGGGGAAATTGCAGCAGAACTATCTCAAAGATTAACTAGAATCTTCTTAAAAGATTCATCTGGAAAACGACCTGTTTATGGTGCAACCCAAAAGTTTCAAAACGATCCGTATTGGCAGGATTTAATTTTGTTCTATGAATATTTTCATGGTGACAATGGAGCCGGAATTGGAGCTAGTCACCAAACAGGATGGACAGGTTTAGTTGCTAAATTAATCCAGGATTTTGGTGAAGCTGAAACACAACATCATGAACAAAAAATTGATGAAGATAAAAAAGCGATCCCTTTAGCATAAAAACACATTAACCTATATATTGTCAGAATTAAAAGCCACAGATACCTGACTTTTTTGAGAAGTCGGGTTTCAATAGTTATAGTTTTATTATTCATCGGCGAACAAAGATTCTAAATCTCGATAACCACTCGCAACACGAGTAATACTAATTCCGTCTTCTCTTGGATAGTAAAATATAATGTAATCATCCACAACAAAACCGCGCAGGTTTGGTACAAACCTTCCATAACTTTTTCCCATATTAGGAAAATTAGCTACTAATTTACACTTCTGCCGAATGTCGTCAAAAAGCTTGCTTGCAGCTTTTGGGTTACTGCGGGCAATATATTCACAAATTTCATCTAAGTCTTGAATTGCTGCATCTGAAAGTGAATAATTACTCATTCAGAAGACTCCTCAGCAATGAGACGAATTTTTTCTTGGAATCTGGCAAATACAACTTCGCCGTCAGTTACTTGTCCCTTAGCGATTTGTTCAGTTCCTACGGCAATTTTTTGTCGTAATTTTTCAATTCGCTGCTCTCTTTCTTGTAGTAGTTTAAAGGCTTCATTGATGACATCATCTGCACTAGCGAATCTACCACTTGCAAGCTGCGCCTGAATAAATTGCTCTAATTCTGGTTTAATTTGGATGTACATATTTTATCACTGTGTATAATTAATACTTTTAGTTTTGTTCTAACAACATTGCCACATCAAAAGCCATTTTTGCTTCTAACTATCTTGCTTGCCGCAGGTTGCTGGATTTGATATTATTTTCAGCTTACTACCTGTCCCTTGTTTTATCTCGAACTTAAGTTCAGTAAAATTATATCAAGCGATCGCTTTTACAAATCTTCATAAATCAACATTATTGACATACCAAATTAGTTATGCAATTGTGTATTTAAAGCAGCAGCACTCTAAAGCGCACGTTTTTGATGTTGTCTCAGCAGGAGAATTCCTGGTTTTCTGCCAAGCTTCGTGTCATCCCTTCAGCTGAATATTCAGCCCAATGTCAGGTCAATCAATTGACTAGACTTTCAAGGGGAAGATGAGATGTTTGGATAAATATTCAGGGGACTGGATGACGCGAAACTTGGTAGTAAGCCAGGAATTCTACGGCTGAGACTTCAACGAAACAAAAGCTTAGATAGCAAATTTTTTCATAGAGGAAGATTGATTTTTGATAATTTTCCTCAAAAGAAATTTGTTAACACTAAATGTGTGATATTCCAATGCTGTTGCAAACAACAAATAAAATGGAAAATCAACAAAATGAATTCCAAACAAAAACGTAATAAGAGACAGCAACTTATTGATTTATATGGCTCTAATTGTTGGTGGTGTCGCCAGAGTATGTCAGAGAAAAGACTGACAATTGAACACCTTTTACCCAAAAGTAGCGGCGGTTCTAATTCTTTTGAAAACTTGCGTATTTCTTGTTTTAAGTGTAATAACACTCGTGGAAATAGTATATATCCGCCTCTCTCTATAAAAGGTAACTGTTTCTAAGTAGTACCTGAATTGTTTGAGTATCTTATCTTTTAGGGTGGGTATCTTACCTGCCCTTTTCACTCAATTAACCAGGAAAAATAAACAAAAGATAAAAATGCATAAGATTCTAACATTCCATGATGAAAAACTTCTACGCCGTGCGCTGACTCACCGTTCTTATGTTCATGAAAACCCAGGAGAAGGCGAACATAACGAACGCCTAGAATTTCTCGGTGATGCTTTGCTGAATTTCTTAAGTGGTGAATATCTCTATCGCCGTCACCCACACAAGGGAGAAGACGAATTAACGCGGCGGCGTTCTGCATTGGTAGATGAAAAGCAACTGGCAAAGTTCGCAGAAGAAGTAGATTTAAACTTTAAAATGCGGCTAGGAAAAGGTGCTATTCAAGACGGAGGATACTACAATCCCAATTTACTTAGCAGCACATTTGAAGCTGTTCTTGGTGCTTATTATTTAGATCATAATTCAGATATTGAAGCAGTTCGGGCAATTATAGAACCGCTGTTTGATTCTGTACCTGAAGAAATTGTTGTTTCTCGTTCTAATGTAGACTCAAAAAATCGTTTTCAAGAATGGGTACAACGCAATGTTACCCAAACTCCTCCTAAATATTTCACTGTCCAAACAGGCGGTTTGTCTCACGCACCAGAGTTCATAGCTAAAGTACTTGTAGATGAAAAAATCTATGGCGAAGGTAAGGGACGTAATAAAAAAGATGCTGAGAAAGCTGCTGCTGAAGATGCGCTAGCTAAGTTGAAAAAACAAGGTTTAGTGTAGAAATAATTTTTTATTACATCCAAATGTGAAGAAACCAAATCAAAATCATTCCAAGCAAAGTTGTTGGAATTTAAATAAAATTTATTACATCTTCACTTCCAATGGTAAAACCACAGTGAAAGTTGAACCAATCCCCACTTCAGAAACTAAGTTAATTTCACCTTGTAATAGTTTTACTAACCGCCAAACTATTGCCAATCCTAATCCTGTACTATCAGGAAGGTAAGAACGATCGCTAGCACTGACACGAAAATAGGGTTCAAATATCTGGGCTTGGTCTTCCGGTGCAATGCCAATTCCAGTGTCAGAAATTGCGATCGCCCATCTGTGTTTTTCCAACACCTGACACATTACAATAATAGTCCCCGACTCTGTGTAGCGAATTGCATTACTAATAAGATTTGTAACAATCTGTTGCAATTGAAAAGAATCTGTAAATAATTCTTCAGGAGCGCGATCGCAATCTACTACGATTTGTAAGTTTTTCTCCACAGCTAAAGGTTCCAACATTTCACAGACATTATTAATGAGTTCCGGCACATTGGTGGGTTCTAGTTGGAGTTTTATCTGTCCCGCATCATACCGCGAAAGTTCCAGTACATCATTAATTAAGTGAAGTAATTGTCTACCATTGCGTAGCACCCGTTCAATATGTTCTAAATTAGTATAGTTGTCTTTTATCTTGGACTTTCTTCGTTGTTGGCGTAAAAACAAATCCGAGTAACCAATAATTGAAGTTAGAGGATGTTTTAATTCGTGGGCTAGTTGGGAAATATACTCTTGATTGGCGCTAATTAACCGCGTGAGTTCCTGATTGTGCAGCGTTAATGATATTTGTAACTGCCTCAATTCTCGCAAGCGTTCTTCAACATAACTCTTAAAACACCGAGCGATCGCTTCATCTACAATAGCGTCAATCAAACGCATAGAACGAATTATCTCTGCGGGTGTTCCTTTCAGTAAATATGGGTGAATAGTGTCAAATATTACTGTTCTTAACAGATGATATTCTCTGGCAATTTCTGTTGCATCAAAACCTTGTTCCGCTCGAATCGCCCCATGCTCAAAACTGGCAACAATTATCGACTGAATATCATTATCCTCAGATTTTGAAAGTACCGTTACCATTGCTTTCAAAACATTAGGAATATGGTTTTTGATGGCTGTATAAGATAAATCATCAGCACTTTCAATCTGTTGATCTTTGCGAACTGCTCTCACCCACTTATCAAGGATGGTATCAGTTTTTTCAGCCAGGAATTGACTAAAATCCATTATGTTAAATTCAGCTAACAGAGAGATGAGTAAATTTCCATATGCAAATAGTTTATCCACTAGAGCGACGTTTTACCAAAAAAACTTCCAAAATTCACCTATCAAAAGTAATAAATTTCATCTATCGTTGCGTCGGCTAGCAAAAACTTGACGTATCGCTCGACAAACTTCAGTATATAAAATTTTTCTGTATAATATATATTATCTTCATTAATAAAAATCTAGTAGTTAACAATGTTGAACATTGACTAGATTACTGCTGCTTCACCGACTATACAGTGATTTTAATTCTAAAATAACTAAATTTCTCAAAGAATATAATATTTATTGATTAAGTAAAAACAAGGTTAATAACTTGATTTAAGTATTAAAATAAACAATATTTTTTAGAAGAGAGATGATTTTTACTGAGCGTTAATGTTATACTCTTCACGTTGATGTTGTATTGTGCATAATTTCGTACCTATTAGAGTAAGTCAGCCTAATCCAGCACATCAAAGTGTGTAACGCTGGAGCGGAGGAACCAAATTGTGGGGCGTATCTTGGAGAAAGTTATGAGTTATGAGTTATGAGTTATGAGTTATGAGTTATGAGTTATGAGTTTTTAATTAAATCCTCACTCCTCACTTCTGACTCCCAACTAACAACTAACAACTTTCTTCAGAGGGGCATCTCTCAGCCCTAGCCCGTCAGCTAACTTCGTAGGCATTGAGAAGAGACTGAAGAGACGGCATTTTCATAATGTTCCGATCTCATCAGTGTCCGAGGCTGGTACTGCTCAATTTCTTGTACCTGCACTTAACCCTGTTGAGGTTCCATAATGATCTTTCAATTGAATTTAGCAGCGATCGCGGCGATCGCTGGACAAACTGCTTGGAAAAAAGCAAAACCCGTCATCAGCAAAGATGTCTTCTTTTTACCTGTTTTGGGTTTTTTGGGAATAATTGTGCTGTGGTGGATTGTTGCACTTGCCAACCACGAATTAATGCCCACCCCACCAGAAGCACTATCAGCTAATCTGGACTACATCTTAAATCCCTTCTACCAGCGAGGGCCGGGCAACTTAGGAATTGGTTGGTTATTAATAGCAAGTCTGCGAAGGGTAATACTAGGCTTTTTATTAGGTGCGTTAGTAGCCATACCTCTAGGGTTTCTCATTGGCATGTCCAGACCGGCAATGCTAGCTCTCAATCCCATCATTCAAATTTTTAAACCCGTATCGCCTTTAGCTTGGTTGCCCATTGCCTTAGCTATTTTCAACTTAGCAGAGCCTTCAGCCATTTTTGTCATCTTTATTACCTCCTTATGGCCGACAATTATTAATACCGCCTTAGGAGTTTCTAGCGTTCCCAAAGATTATTTAAATGTGGCGCGAGTATTAGAAATGCCCCGTTGGCGGCAGATTATAAAAATCATTTGGCCTGCAAGTTTGCCCTATATTTTTACAGGTTTGCGAATTAGTTTAGGCATCGCTTGGCTGGTAATCGTCGCCGTAGAAATGCTCACAGGCGGTATTGGCATTGGCTTTTTCGTCTGGGATGAATGGAGTCGCTTAAATTTGAGTTCAGTCTTTCTAGCCGTATTAGTAATTGGCGTAACCGGATTAATTCTTGATTACGCTGTTGGTAAAATCCAAGAAATAGTAACTCGGCGTCCCACACCTTCCAACTAAATTACAGCAGAATTCAGAAGTCAGAATTAGAATAGTCTCTCAGCCTAGCTTTGAGACTTAGATGGTGTAATTTGCGCTTCTTGGAATCTGCTGCAAATTGTTTTGCACCAAAGTAGACAACTGCTTTAATTTTGCGCCTTTGCGTCTTTGCATCAGCAATTAATCATCGAATTTTAAATTTTGGATTTTGAATTTAACAATTCAAAAATGATTGATTTCAGAGAAAGTATTCATGCATGAAATCAATCTAAAATCTAAAATCCAAAATCCGAAATTGAGTCACCAATGGAGCCACAAAAATGAGTGACCATAACTACACTCGACGAGATTTTATCAAAGGAATAGGAGCAACCACAGCCGGAATCGCCTTATCTTCCTGTGCAATTTCAGGAGATAGATCCGCGCAAGGATTAACAGAAGAAGCCTTAGCTGTGCAACCAGTAGTTAAATCTGACGATTTAGAAAAACCCGATCTTACCATTGGATACGTTCCCGTTAATGATTGTGCACCATTTGCGATCGCCTGGAAAAAAGGCTTATTCCGCAAATATGGTTTAAACGTCACACTCAACCGCGAAGCCAGTTGGGCAAACTCCCGCGACGGCTTAATCTTTGGTCGCTTGGATGCTTCACCCGTAGTATCCGGCGCCGTTACCAACGCCAGAATTGGTGCCGAAGGCGCACGACACGCCCCCCTGTGTGCTGCGATGACCATCCACCGCCACGGTAACGCCATGACCATGAACAAAGCCATGTGGGATTTTGGGCTGCGTCCGTGGTACGAGTACCAAGAAAAATATGGCGATGGCGCCCTAGAAGCCTTTGGCAAAGATTTTCGAGGCTACTTCGATAGTCAGCCACCAGAAAATAAAGTTTGGGCAGTTGTGCTGAGTTCCTCCATTTACGAATACTTTATCCGTTACATATCCGCCGCCGCCGGTGTCGATCCTTTCAAAGAATTTCGCGTCATCATTGTTTCGCCGCCTCAGATGGTGACAAACGTGCGAATTGGCGCCATGCAAGCTTATATGGTTGCAGAACCTTGGAACACCAGAGCAATTACAGGAAACGAAAACATCGGCTTTACCTTTGCCCAAGGCAAAGAAGTTTGGCAGGGACATCCAGACAGACTTTTGGGAGTGATGGAATCTTTCATCGAAAAATATCCTAAAACCTATCGTTCTCTGGTCAAAGCCATGATTGAAGCTTGCCAGTATTGCAGCAAAGTGGAAAATCGCCAAGAAGTTGCCGAACTGCTGACAGACCGTTCCTTTACAGGGGCAAGACCCAAAAATAAAAATGCTCCAATTGCCAAGTATACCGGTCCGGCAATTGTCGGTAACTACAACTATGGCGGCTTTGATGGCAAAGACCGCACCATTCAAGCCGCTGACACCACAATTTTCTACGATATTCCAGACAACCTTGCCAAACAGCCAGGAGAACACTCGACATTTTTATGGAGATCTAGAAGTATTTGGTTGATGACTCAAGCCGCAAGGTGGGGACAAATTAAAGCATTTCCTAAAGATGCCGAGAAACTAGCCGAAAGAGGTTGGAGAACGGATTTATATCGAGAGATAGCAACTGAAATGGGCATTGAGTGTCCTAAGGATGATTACAAAGTTGAACCACCAGAAGTATTTATAGATAAGAAAGGCTTTGATCCCAGCGATCCAGTGGGCTATCTGAATAGTTTTGCTATCAGGGCTAATGCTCCCACTAGTTTTTTCATGTCTTAAATACCAAATTCAAATATTGGCCGTGACTAAATTATTGTTGGAGCATTTGATGATGGAATATACCTCATTGCCTATTGATACTCAGAACCAAGTTATCTCCCGTCCTGGATTTTTGGAAATTGAAAATTTAGTTAAGTCTTATCCGACACCAGATAAAGAGAATTTTGTTGTGTTAGATGGAGTTAATCTAACGATTGGTGAAAATGAATATATTTCTGTAATTGGTCACTCTGGTTGTGGAAAATCAACCCTACTGAAGATTATCGGTGGTTTTGAAAAAGCAACTTCTGGCTCAGTACTCTTAGATGGAAAAGAAATTCGTAAGCCAGGAGCAGACAGGATGATGGTGTTTCAGAATTACGCATTGTTACCTTGGTTAACAGTGCGAGAAAATATCCGTTTAGCTGTGGATGAAGTGTTAAAAAATGCTAATCGATCTGAAAAAATTAGCATTGTAAACGAACACTTGTCAATGGTAAACTTAACGGCGGCGGCTGATAAGTATCCTGATGAACTTTCTGGAGGTATGAAACAACGAGTAGGTATTGCCAGAGCTTTAGCAATTCGCCCCAAAATGTTACTAATGGATGAACCTTTTGGAGCGCTAGATGCACTCACTCGTGGGAAATTGCAGCGGCAAGTATTGGATATTTGGGAAAATCATCGCCAAGCAGTGATGATGATTACCCACGATGTAGACGAAGCAATTTACATGTCCGATCGCATCGTATTAATGACCAACGGCCCAGCTGCTAATATCGGTGAGATCTTAGAAGTTCCTTTTGAGCATCCACGCGATCGCGCTGCCATGCGAAACTCAAAAGAATATTTTGAACTCCGCAACCACGCCCTAAATTTCCTAGATCGATATTTCACGCAACACGAGTAAAGTAGATTATCATTTTTTTAGCGGGTAGCCTAATTCAAATTCACCAAACCTGGATTTGAAGCGGAGGAACCATATTGTGGGGCTAATCTCATACATAAGAAGTGAGGAGTTAAGAGTCAGGAGTTATTAATTATTAATATTAACTCAGTACTCAGGACTCCCAAGAGAGAGACACCTTCCAGTCTTAGCCCGTCAGCTAACTCCGTAGGCAATGGAAGGAACCCCCAACACTTTGGCTGTAATACAGTTGTTATTGGGGTTTCCTCTACCGATTTTAAATTTTAGGTTTTCGATTTTAGATTGGGTTTTTGCAGAACAATCCAAAATCCAAAATCCAAAATCCAAAATCCAAAATTGGTCGCCCAGCTTCTCATTGCTTGTTCGTTTAATTTGGAGAAGTAAAACTGTGAAAATTAAGCCAATGTTAGCACGTCTGCAAAGTGCCATAGGTCGAAATGACTTAATTGAACAAATGGTATTATTGCCAGAACCCAAAAATCCATTTTCTCAACAATCTCCCGCAGCAAATTCAGTTAACTTAATTGTTGCCTATGATGCTTCTCCTAACAGTCATACGGCATTGGATCTTGCCTTTTGGATTGCCCACCAAACACGTTTGGCCACCAATACAGAAGTTACAGTCCAAGCTGTTTATGTATTAGAAGACAATGAAAGCAGCCACTATCCAAACATCTTGAATTTTCCCATACAACAGCCTTCATTAGAATGTCAGGTTAGTGAAATATCAAAATCTGCCACAGTTGTCTTAACTCAACCCAAATTGCAGACAGTCATGACTCCCTTGCAAGAAGCGGATAGAATTCTTTGGCAAGCACGGAGTTTGGCGGAAGAATGGCAAGGTTCTTTCAAATCTCATTTGCGGTTTGGTTCTATTTCCACAGAGCTGAAAAAAGTTGTGGAATTAGAAGCTGCCGATATCCTATTTGTTGGCTGTAAATCTGTTAATCACCCCATGATTGAGGCACTAGATTCTGATTTTCCCTGCGCCGTTTTGGGTATTCCTACCTGTATTGATGAATAACTGCTATTCAGAATTTCAATAATTATATCAAATTCTCATCTTAGATAAGTCACCTACATTTAGGTGGCTTTTTTCGCTACTATCCAATCAATTAAACTTCGGAGTTAGAGTGTGGAAAACTGGCAAGCCATCCTCAGTGTGATTACATTTATCGGCGTCATCATTTTAGTGATGACCGAATGGGTACATCTCACCATTGCCGCGTTATTGGGAGCATTGTTATTAGTTTTTACCAACGTCATGACCTTAGAACAAGCTGTTGGTTACATCGGCAATAGTCATGGAACGCTCGGTTTATTCTTTGGAGTTATGGTGCTAGTACGAGCTTTTGAGCCTACCAAAATATTTGAATATTTAGCTACTCAAATAGTCATCCTTGCTAAAGGACAAGGCAAGCGTCTATTACTCGGTATTGTGGCTATTGTCACACCAATTTGTGCCGTTTTGCCTAATGCCACAACAGTTATGTTGTTAGCACCTTTAATTCCACCAATGGCGCAAGAAGTTGGCATAAATTTCGTACCATTATTGATTTTAATGGTATTTGTTGCTAATAGTGCCGGACTGCTAACTTTAGTTGGCGACCCCGCTACATTTATTGTTGGTGATGCAGTGAATATTAGTTTTACTGACTATTTATTGAAATTGAGTTTAGGAGGAGTAATTGCTGTTGTCACAGTAATTGTGACACTACCATTTTTATTCCGTAAAATATGGAATACACAACTAGATAATCTCGAAGAACTGCCACATCCTCAAATTAATCATCCGCGAGCTTTAAGTGTGGGTGCAGTTATTGTCTTTTTTGTGCTGCTGTTTTTTGTAATTGGAGAATCTCTAACAGTTCCCATCTCTCCTGCTGCTGTGGCTTTATTAGGAGCGGCTTTAGCTTTACTGTTATCTCACCACAGCAAAATTGATTCAGTTAATAATATTTTACGGGATGTAGATTGGAGTACATTAATATTTTTTATGAGTATTTTTGTGTTAATAGGAGGGCTGGAAAAAACAGGTGTAATCAATGGTTTATCAGGAATTTTTGCAGCTATTTTAGGAAAAAATATTATTCTTGCTTCGTTAGTTTTGTTATTTTTTGTGGGGCTATTATCTAGCGTAGTGCCTAATATTCCTTTAGTAGTGGGAATGGTGCCCTTACTCAAACAGTATATTGTCACTGTTGGTTTAGCACCCGCAGAAGTTCTAGCACAAGATTTTCAAGGACAGTTTCCCCCAGAAGTATTACCACTGTTTTATGCCATGATGTTCGGTGCAACTTTGGGAGGTAATGGCACACTAGTGGGAGCATCATCTAATATCGTAGCTGCTGGTATTTCTGAGCAGTATGGACGGCGAATATCGTTTAAAACTTTTTTGCAATATGGTATTCCAGTGATGTTATTGCAACTAATAACTTCGGCTTTTTATGTGTTAGTTCGCTTTTTGCTCTAGCAGAATTTAAAATTCATAATTCATAGAGACGTTGCAATGCAACGTCTCTACCAACCATTTTATGCATAAATGAGGGGTAAGACCCCTCATTCACCAACTGCTAAGAAGTCGGGATTTTCGTTTAGTGATCGCTAATATCTGATGATATGCAATACGTCACGCACAAAACTATAGCCGGCTAAATCCCAAAGTAAATAGAAAACAAAGCCAATCATTGCCAAGCGACCATTCCAAATTTCTGCTTGGGGAGTCCAGCCAAACAAAAACGCATTGCGGTCTACACCGTTATATTCTGGTGCAACTGCTGGTAAATCAGTAGATGGACGAGTTTCTTTAGTTGCCATTTTTTCCTCCAAAGTTTACTATTTTTTAGGATTTTAACCTTTAGTAGCCAACTATCCGTAGGATGTCACGCAGGACGCTAAAACCGGCTAAATCCCAAAGTAGATAAGCAACAAAACCAATCATTGCAAAACGACCATTCCAGATTTCCGCTTGGGGAGTCCAGCCAAACAAAAATTCATTGCGATCGCGGCCGTTGTAAGCTGTAGCAACTGGTGGTAAATCAGTAGATGGACGAGTTTCACGAGTTTCCATTGTTTTTTCCTCTTAAATTCAACTGTTTTTTAAGTCTTTTATGTGCAATCTTGGATGCACATTCTTTGGGTAAGACTGTCATTAGCCATTTGTTAATTGCAACAAACAAAGTACAACTGACAATTGCGTTTTATCCGGTTCCAATTATTGGCGAATTTCTACAATAGTTAGTTGCCATTTTTTTGCTCTCAATTCTTTATTTGTTAACTTTAATGTATCTATTTAAATTTAAATTGCTTTCTGCCTGTGGACACAAACTACAAGCACTTCTTCTGGACGATGGTTAATAATTTCTTTTTGGAGACAAATCAACCTTGAGAGGGTGATAAAAATAGGTACTTCAATAAATGCTTTGGATTTGTGAGCAAACTATAATTTAATTAAAAATAAACGCGATAAAAGCAATTAAAAATTTAAAAAATAACGTTATATATATTAGTAGCAAGTACCAATTTGATTAATATTTGCACCAAGAGATAATAAAATTTATATCTTCCGCTGTATAGGCTTTTCAATCTTTGGAGAGATGCTTTAAACACCTAAATTCCACGATTCTGATCTAAAGAGTTAGGTATTGCCATAGGTACACAGATAAATACTAAGAGTTATTTCTTTTGGAAATTCTTAATCCGCCCAAAAATTAAACACTAAGACAAGGAAATACAATGTTTCAAAGTACGGAAATCATGCTGGGACTCTATAAGCCACTATTATGGGTGGCACAGGTTCCAGTAGATCCCTCAGTGATCACGCCTTCGGGGCCGCGTTTTTTTGTGGCTTTAATCTCCGGCGTGATTTTAGCCTTTGCTTTTCAATTAGTCCTGACTAATCTCTCCGTTGCAGCCGGTATTTCCTACCTGGGGCGTCCATCCGACTCAGATTCAAGTGGTGGCGAAGTCGGAAGTGTGGGCGGCACCATTCGCAAAGTTGGTACAGCAGTAGGAATCTGGACATTAGTCACTGTAACTATCGCTTTATTAATTGCCTGTTTCCTGGCTGTGAAGCTGAGCCTTGTGATTTTAGACCCAAGGTTAGGAGCAATTCTCGGTTTGGTGATTTGGGGTGCTTACTTTTTGCTGCTGGTTTGGGTAAGTTCCACCACCGTAGGTTCGTTAATTGGTTCGGTTGTAAATACGGCAACCTCCGGTTTTCAGGCGATTATGGGAACAGCGACTGCTGCACTAGGGGCAAAAGCTGTTAATAACCAAGTTGTAGCTACAGCTGAAGCCGCGGCAGCTGCTGTGCGTCGGGAACTAGGAAGCGCCATCGACCCAGTAAGCATCCGGGAAAACATAGAAGATTACTTAGAAAAGCTGCGTCCGCCAGAACTAGATTTATCGAGGATTCGCAGTGATTTTGAAAATTTACTCAACGATCCGCAAATAAAAGCGATCGCGGGGACTCCAGACCTCCGCAATATTGATCGCCAAAAGTTTATCGATTTAGTCAGCAGTCGTACCGACCTTTCCAAAAGAGATGTTAGTCGCATTGCTGATACTTTGTATAAAGTTTGGCAACAGGTAGTCAGTCAGCAAGCACCCACCCAAGACCGTTTAGGTGAATTAATCGACTATCTCAAATCACTGCCACCCGGACAAACCAAGACAGATGAGCTCAATACCAAGCTGGATCGGTTAGTGGCAGAAATGCGTGGTTCCAAGGAATCTGAGCAAAAAGCCGCACCTGGCCCAATTCAAAGCACACTGCAACAAGGACTCTCTGCTTTAACTGGCATAGTCTTGGGACGGACTGATTTATCTGATTTGGACGTGGAAAAAATCTTGGGTAGTCTGACCACTGCCAAAGACAAAGTTACCAAACAAGCAGATAAGCTAGGTTTGCCCACACCATCCCAACCCTATAGCCCAATTCGGGCTGATGTGGAAAATTACCTGTTCAATACCTATGCTTGGCAACTCAGCCCAGAAAGAATTGGTCAGGAATTTGCCGATGTCATCTACGACCAAGCAGCCGATCCTGGGACAATTCGCAGGGAACTAGAAGGACTATCCCGCAACGATTTTGTCAATATTTTGCAACAGCGGGGACTACTTACCCAAACCCAAATTCAGCGCATTGCAGACAGACTAGAAACTGTCCGCAAAGAAGTGTTGCTCACAGTCACAGCCCAAGAAGAAAGAGAAATCGTACAAGACTTGCAACGCCGAGTTGAAAGTTATCTGCTGGTTACTCCGAAAGCAGATTTGACACCCGAAGGCATTGAACGGGATTTCAAATCACTGTTGCAAGACCCAGAAGCAGATTATGAAACTCTGGTGTTGCGGCTGGCGCAGGTTGAACGTACCGAAATGCGGCAGATATTACTAGAACGTAGTGATATCCAACTGTATGAAGTAGACAGCATTTTGGACGAGTTGGAAAAACAACGCGATCGCGCTTTAATTGAATCCAAAAGTCTGGCAGAACAAGCACAATATCAAGCAGAAACTCTGTGGTTGAATGTCGAATCATATCTGCGTAACACTGGCAAAGCAGAACTGAATCCTGATGCCATCCGCGCCGACCTTAAAAGGCTACTGGAAGATCCCCAAGCTGGAATTTCTGCCATTCGGGCGCGATTGTCTCGCTTTGACCGCGATACTTTGGTACAGTTGTTGAGCCAGCGGGAAGATTTGACCCAAGACCAAGTTAATCAAATCATCAATACTGTTGAAGAGTCGTGGCATGGTATCCGCCATGCACCCCAAGCTTTAGCACATAAAGCTAAAGAGCAATACGAATCGGTGACCACCACCATCGCAGATTACCTCCGGAATACTGGCAAACAAGAACTCAATCCAGAAGGTATTCAACGGGATTTGAATAGATTATTTGAAAATCCCCAAGATGGAGCCATAGCACTACGCCGTCGGTTGTCCCAAGTAGACCGGGATACATTGGTGAAACTGCTCAGTCAACGTCAAGACTTGAGCGAGCAGCAAGTCAATGAAATCATTGATTCTGTACAAACCTCAATTCGCAACATTGTACGTGCGCCTCGTCGTTTAGCTACCAGAACACAGCAAAGAGTAGATACATTCAAAGCTTATCTGGAAGAATATCTGCGCCAAAGTGGTAAAGAAGAACTCAACCCAGAAGGTATCAAACGCGACCTACAACTCCTGTTGCACGATCCGCGAGTGGGGGTAGAAAATTTTAGCGATCGCCTAGCTCATTTTGATCGTTCTACCATTATCACCCTGCTGAAAATTCGTGAAGATATCACCGATGAAGAAGCAGCGCAGATTGCTGATAACATCGTTTCAGTTAGAGATCAATTTGTTGAACAAGTGCGGAGCATCCAACGAGGCATTCAAGATGCAATTGACGGAGTTTTTGCCCGCATCCGCAACTATCTTAACTCTCTGGATCGCCCAGAACTGAACTATGATAGTATCAAGCGCGATGTTCGCATCTTTTTTGAAGATCCCCAAGCTGGGTTTGAAGCTCTGCGCGATCGCCTGTCTTCCTTCGATCGTGATACCCTAGTGGCAATTATGAGTTCTCGTGAGGACATTTCCCAGGAGGATGCCAACCGGATCATCGACCAAATTGAACGGGCACGGAACACAGTATTACAACGTGCAGAACGCCTACAGCACGAAGCTCAACGCCGCCTCGAAGAAGTGAAACATCAAGCACAACGGCAAGCAGAAGAAACCCGGAAAGCCGCAGCTACAGCAGCTTGGTGGTTGTTTGCCACAGCAGTCGTCTCCGCTATTTTCTCCGCATTGGGAGGAGCGATCGCTGTAGTTCTTCTCTAAGTTTATAAGTTGTCTCCGCTAAATTTTCAGCCTCCCGATGGGGAGGCTTTTCTATTTCTATGTCATTAGTTTTTAGCGCTGCAATCTCAGCAATTAGATAGTTGTTTGAGATTTGTTGAATGTTTTAATTTTATGAAAGAACTTGCAACAAAATCTCGGCTTATTAGTAACAGACCATCCGGTAAAAGTTAATAATCTTTAGCTAAGTAGGAATTGAAAATAATGGAAAACACAGGAAATACAGAAAATACATTATTTGATAAAATCTTCCGTGACAGTAATGGCAAAATTGTTTTAGCTCAGCCGCCAAACCCACCACTTATTCTCTGGGCAGTAGCTAGTTTACTATCTCTAATTTTGACAACTGGCAAAATCAATACAGTATTAGATGTACTGGCAGATGGCTCCTTGTTCACTTGGGCGTGGCTGGAATTATTTGATGGCGTTAATTATTTTCGCAGAGCGCTAGGTCTTGCCGTATTCATTGTTATTATTGCATCAAAAATTCTGTAGTTAATACCAATTCACGAAAATTCTGATACAAATGATTAGTCTTTAAATTCTTCCCCCTTGGTCCCTACGCCCTGCTGCCTATTTGTATCGATTTTAAAGTGAAATGATATAAGCAGCTGCACATTTAAATTGCATAATTAATTAGGGCGGGCAAGATGACCACCCTACAAGATTTTTATCAAATTTAGATATGCTGACGAACAGTTTATAATCGAGTCAATAATAAAGAACAGTAATCAAAAGAGGTGTTTGCAAACACCTCTTTTTTATTCATTGGGAAACAGCATAATCCAGTAAATATGCAACTCAAATGGATAGTAGCTTATTGCACGCCATTTTTCTTGAACCACGCCAAAAGGCGCTGCCAACCATCCTTAGCTTCTGTTTCGCGGTAAGAGGGACGATAATCGGCAAAAAATGCGTGGGGTGCATCAGGGTAGACAATGATTTCAGATTTACTGCTGCTGGACTTGAGGCGATCGCGCATTTGCTCTACTGTATCTATAGGGATACCTGTATCCTGACCACCATAAAGTCCGAGAACCGGGACTGTCAGTTTTGATGCGATATCAACGGGATACTTGGGCTGAAGTTGAGTAGCATCACCGACGAGTCGCCCGTACCATGCTACACCTGCCTTCACCTTGGGATTGTGCGCTGCGTATAGCCAGGTGATGCGGCCACCCCAACAAAAGCCTGTAACTGCTAATTTATTTGCATTACCCTTAGCTGATTTCACAGCCCAGTTTAGCGTGGCGTCAAGGTCAGATAAAACTTGGGCATCTGGTACTTTGGCAATAATTGGGCGAATTTCGTCGATACTGCTTAATTTTGAAACATCGCCTTGACGGACAAACAATTCCGGAGCGATCGCCAAATACCCCAACTTGGCAAAGCGGCGAGTGATATCCTGAATATGCTCGTGTACGCCAAAGATTTCCGGGAGTACCAGAACAATGGGGAAATTCTCCCCACTGGCGGGTACTGCTCTATAGGCAGGAATTTCGCCATCTTTAACGGGAATTTTCACTGCACCAGCGACCAACCCCTTGGTATCAGTGGTGATGACTCCGGCAGAAATCGGTTGCACTGCCAAAGCAAAACCCGTCGCCAAGGTGGCTGTGGCGATAAATTTGCGGCGAGTTATTTCTTTCATCATCTCTACCTTGAATTGGCGAAAACTCTGTTGTTTGTTATCCGTACAGTACTATAAAATAAATACTAGGCTTTCGCAATCAGCATACGGGAATATTGACTATATATGTGCAACAACCGAGGCGATCGCAGTTGTAAATAACTGGCTTGTGGTGAGTAACATAGCGATATTCATTGTCAATATCGCTATATTTAAGCAAATGCTTATGCGATCGCTAGCAATGCTTAAACAAAACTTATGAATGATTCGACATTAGCAATAAATCTTGTTTGACAGTAATCAAGTGTAGTATAAAAAAATACGTAAAAAAGCAATTATAGTAATTTCAATTACTACAAAAGGGGGAAAAAGCACAGCTTTATCCTGACCCTTCTTCCCTGTTGAGTGTGATTATTATTTTTGATGATAGGTTAAGTTCTTTTCTGGAAAATTCTTATACAGGACTACTATATTGATTGCATGAAAAAATTCTCTACCTGTACAGACAAGGGTTAATTGCGTCCCTACTCTTTGCCTATCGCGCTTTCGCTGTACTTGGCGCACCATGCAAATAATTTTCAAAATTAAAGCTAATTACTACATTTTTGCAAGTAGCAAATATTAAAAATCTATTGTATAAACTAATGATAGTAACTAGCAGGATAGATGAATAAGAGTAAAATTTAAATATTCTTAACACAAAGTTTAACAGGTATCTGGAAAATAGTAATTGCTGAATGAGTTAAGACGGTGCAATATTGAGAACTATTTCAGTGATATGTAGTAATCCTATTTGATTTTTGCAAAGCCAAATATAACTTGAAAAGACTTCTTGACTATTGCCTCTTGCCTTCAGACGGTGAGCAAAGCCGAACCGTTGCCTCTTGCCTGTTGACCCAAATAAGTTCAAAAATTTAAGCGGACTGCTATAAAATATCGCCAAGTCACAGGAAATCAAATACATTAACAGTTCATCTGTTATTTTTAGGAATTAGCTTGCCAGCACTTAAGTTTATATAGAGCGAAAAATACATGGGACAAGGATTTTTACAAATCGGCTTAACGCTGTGTATCGTTGTAGCAATTACTCCGGTATTTGGCAGATACATGGCGCGTGTTTTCTTGGGAGAAAGAACACTGCTGGATTTTTTAATCAACCCGATAGAGCGAAGTATATACGTACTAGCGGGTGTTCGCAGAAAAGATGATATGACGGGCTGGCAATATATCCGGGCTGTAATATACACTAATATGATGATGGGAATTTCGGTGTATTTACTGCTATTTTTTCAGAAATTCTTACCTTGGAATCCTAATGCCTTAGGTAGGCCTAATTGGGATGTATTGCTGCACACAACTATTTCCTTTTTAACGAATACCGACCAGCAACACTATGCTGGCGAGACAACGTTGAGTTATTTTAGTCAGGTAGCCGCTTTAGGCTTTTTGATGTTCACCTCCGCAGCCACCGGCTTAGCGGTGGGAATTGCTTTTATTCGGGGGTTGACGGGTAGACGACTAGGTAACTTTTACGTAGATCTCACCCGTGCCATCACACGAATATTACTGCCAATATCAATTATTGCTGCGATCGCCTTGGTTTTAGTAGGTGTACCACAAACATTAGCCAACACTATGGATGTGACCACCTTGGAAGGAGGAACCCAGTATATTGCCAGAGGTCCAGTAGCATCCTTTGAGGCGATCAAAATGTTGGGCGAGAATGGCGGTGGCTTTTTTGGTGCTAATTCTGCCCATCCCTTTGAAAATCCCAATGGCGCTTCTAATTTAATCGAAATGATCGCCATGATTTCCATACCAGCAGCCTTGATTTACACTTATGGCGTGTTTGCCAACAACATCAAACAAGCGTGGCTGCTTTTCTGGATGGTGTTTGCGGTTTTTGTAGTACTGGTTGGAGTCACAGCCGTGGCAGAACTGCAAGGTAATCCCCTGGTAAATAGAACCATTGGATTAGAACAGCCGAGTTTAGAGGGTAAAGAAGTCCGATTTGGTTGGGCCCAAACGGCATTGTGGGCAGTTATGACCACCGCCACCATGTGTGGTGCCGTGAACGGGATGCATGATTCCTTAATGCCACAAGGAATATTTTCGACTCTCTTCAACTTATTTATCCAAATTATCTGGGGCGGTCAAGGAACTGGAACAGCTTACTTATTTATTTACTTAATTCTCACCGTTTTTCTGACTGGGTTAATGGTGGGACGCACCCCAGAATTTTTAGGACGCAAAATTGAAAAACGGGAAATCGTCCTTGCCAGCGTAGTCCTGTTAATTCACCCAATTGTAGTTTTAATTCCCAGCGCGATCGCCTTAGCTTATCCCATTTCCCTATCTGGAATTAGCAATCCTGGCTATCACGGTATTTCCCAAGTAGTTTATGAATTTGCCTCAGCCGGGGCAAATAATGGTTCTGGCTTAGAAGGATTGAAAGATAACAGCCTCTGGTGGAACTTAAGTACTTTAGTTAGCTTAATAGGAGGACGCTACATTCCGATGTTTGCCATCCTACTGTTAGCTGATGGGATGTCTCGCAAACAGCCAGTCCCCGAAACTCCCGGCACCCTGAGAACTGATTCTTTGGTATTTATTGGGATCACCGCTGGAGTAACCCTCGTTTTGGGAGTATTGACTTTCTTTCCGGTTCTAGCTTTAGGCCCCATAGCCGAAGGTTTGCAACTAGCCTCTGGCAGCTAGAAAAGTTATGAGTTATGAGTTATGAGTTATGAATTAGTAACTCTTTATTTTTAACTTCTAACTCTTGTACAGACGCAATTAATCGCGTCTCTACTCCTAACTCTTCTTGTACAGACGCAATTAATCGCGTCTCTACTCCTAACTCTTCTTGTACAGACGCGATTAATCACGTCTCTACTCCTAATTCTTGTACAGACGCGATTAATCACGTCTCTACTCCTAACTCTTCTTGTACAGACGCGATTAATCGTGTCTCTACTCCTAATTCTTGTACAGACGCGATTAATCGCGTCTCCTAACTCTTAACTTCTAACTCCTAACTTTATGAATAAAGCGGCAACTACCTCCAAAGCTAGACGCCCAAATTCTCGTCCTGGCGATCGCCGTCAAGCACGTAAAAAGGCCAGGGTAAATACTAAGGGGCTGTACTTAAGGGCAGTTCGAGATGCTTTTATCAAGCTCAACCCTAAGTATGCAATCAAAAATCCGGTGATGTTTTTGGTTTGGGTCGGGACGATCGTTACTATATTGCTAACGATCGATCCCAACTTATTTGGCCCAACCAACCAAAAGAACCCGCAACTGTTTAACGGCTTGTTATCAGGGATTTTATTCTTTACAGTTTGGTTTGCTAATTTTGCTGAAGCCGTAGCTGAAGGGCGGGGAAAAGCTCAAGCTGATGCCCTGCGGTCTACAAAATCAGAGACGATCGCTAAAAAACTCGCTGCCGATGGCGCAGTTAGTGAAGTTTCATCCACTAGCCTCAAACAAGGCGATCATATTTACGTAGTTGCTGGCGATATTATACCCGCGGATGGTGAAGTCATCATGGGTGTTGCCTCGGTGGACGAATCGGCAATTACTGGGGAATCCGCACCAGTATTAAAAGAATCAGGTTCCGATGTTGCCAGTTCCGTCACCGGTGGGACACGCATTATCTCAGATGAATTGATTATCCGCATCACATCCGACCCAGGTAAAGGTTTTATTGATCGGATGATTGCCTTGGTGGAAGGCGCCGAACGCAGCAAAACACCCAATGAAATTGCTTTGACGGTGTTGTTAGCAGTTCTCAGCTTAGTATTTTTGTTTGTTGTGGCGACTTTGCCTGCACTTGCCTACTATGTCAATAGTCCAGTTAGCGTCCCAATTTTGATTGCCTTATTAGTGGCATTGATCCCCACCACCATCGGCGGATTACTGAGTACCATCGGCATTGCCGGTATGGATCGAGTCGCTCAATTTAACGTCATTGCCACCTCAGGACGAGCCGTAGAAGCCTGTGGTGATATCAACACTCTAGTTCTTGATAAGACAGGTACAATTACCCTTGGCAACCGTTTGGCAGAAGAATTTATCCCGATCAACGATCATACTATGGCAGAAATTGCCAGTGTTGCTTGGGCAGCTAGTGTATTTGATGATACTCCAGAAGGCAAATCGATTGTGCGGTTGGCAGAAAGATTAGGGGCAAGATTTGATTTTGACTCCAGTCAGGCTGAAGGAGTCGATTTTTCCGCAAAAACACGTATGAGTGGTACAAACTTACCTGGTGGACACGAAGCCAGGAAGGGAGCAGTAGGAGCTATTAAAGGATTTGTTCGTTCGCGCAACGGACGCGATACTCCAGAACTAGATGCAGCCTACGAACGAGTTTCTCACCTGGGAGGTACACCCCTAGCAGTCAGTCTAGATAACGAAATCTACGGAGTTATTTATCTTAAAGATATTGTAAAACCTGGTATCCGCGATCGCTTTGTTGCACTGCGACGTATGGGAGTGCGTACCGTCATGCTAACAGGGGATAACCGAATTACAGCTTCCGTCATTGCCAGAGAAGCTGGGGTGGATGACTTCATCGCCGAAGCCACACCAGAAGATAAAATCAGCGTCATTCAACAAGAACAAGCAGCAGGTAAACTAGTCGCCATGACAGGGGATGGAACTAACGATGCTCCCGCATTAGCCCAAGCTAACGTCGGCGTCGCTATGAATACAGGAACCCAAGCCGCTAAAGAAGCCGCCAACATGGTAGATTTGGACTCCGATCCCACAAAATTAATCGACATTGTGAGCATTGGCAAACAATTGCTGATTACTCGCGGCGCATTGACTACATTTTCCATCGCTAATGATATTGCTAAATACTTTGCGATTATTCCAGTAATCTTTGTCGCTGCTAACCTGCAAAGCCTGAATATTATGAATTTGACCAGCCCTAATTCTGCTGTATTATCAGCACTGATTTATAACGCTTTGATTATTCCAGCATTAATTCCCTTAGCATTGAAGGGCGTGCGTTTTAGACCCTTAACAGCTAACCAGCTATTGCAACGTAACATCTTAATTTATGGTTTAGGTGGGGTAATTGCGCCGTTTATCGCCATTAAATTTATAGATATGCTGATTACGGCTGTAGGCTTAGCTTAACAACACCAAAAGTAGAGATGCTGCCAAACAAGTGCTTCTTACCTTGGTAAGATAATGGACATTTTTGCCAGTTTGATTTTTACTTTTAGCTGTTGAGGGCATAAACAAAAGGAATATGAATAAATATAGTTGTTATTCAACAATAGACCTCTTGCAAGAAGCAGGGAAAAGGTTAAAGGGCAAAGGTAAAAGGAAAATTAAATCCCTTTCCTTCTTCCCCCTTCCCCTTCTTGATAAACAACATTTACTACTCGCTATTTTTAGCCTGCTGTGGTTGAATGTGGTAGTTCTCCCAATTATTGATGCTGTTGACAGCATCCTATTTGGCAAAAGAATTAAAAATTAAAAATTAAAAATTAATTTATAGGAGCAAGTAGAAAATTTATTATGGCAATTATTCGAGAAACAATCAGAGCAATTTTCATAACTCTAATGCTTTGGTTGTTGACTGCAATCATCTATCCTCTCGTAATCCTTGTAGTGGGTCAAGTTTTCTTGCCCTACCAAGCTAATGGGAGCATCATGCGGAATTTAAATAATGAACCAATTGGCTCAGCTTTGATTGGTCAAACTTTTACATCTGAGCGATATTTCCATTCTCGCCCCAGTACTGTTAGATATAGCCAAGGAAAAAAAGCCAGGCCAACTGGCATATCTGGAGCCAGCAATCTTGCTGCTAGCAATCCAGAGTTACTCAATCGGATTATAGAGCAGTCAAATCAATTGCGAGAGGAAAATCTGGAAGCGTTCGCTGATATTATTTACACCTCTGGTTCGGGTTTAGATCCCCATATTTCCTTCAAAGCAGCCCGCCAGCAATTAGAGCGAGTAGCTCGCGCCCGTGGACTCGAGCAAGACGAAATTTTGCGTCTAATTAATAAGTATACTGATGGCAGATTTTTATGGATTTTTGGCGAACCTGGTGTCAACGTCCTGCGATTAAATTATGCTCTTGACCTACAAGATGTTAATCGTCAGCAAAATCAGTAAATGGGGCATTCGGCATTGAGCATTGGCTATGGGTACTGCTCAGTTAGAAATTGAGAGTAAGATTTATCGTAAATAAAAGGGTTTAAGACCCCTACCTCTACAGGTAGCCCCAGTTTCAGTCGGGGTTTAAATCCCCCGGAGTTGCTCCTCTTGGGGAGACCCCAAGACCGCACTCCTCTTCGTCTGAAATTGTCTTTAATGCGTGAATTTTGAATTTTGAATTGTTAATTTCCCCCTGCCTCCCCTGCCTCCCTCATCCCCACTCCCTGCAATAATAGGTACTAAAACTGAGATGTCAGATAATACTGGTTTGTCTGGGAATGCGCCTTTAAATTCTGTAAGTTACTCGCTTTATCCGCCACGGCGAGGTAAGCATAAAATCTTTATTGGTATGGCTCCTGGGGTAGGCAAAACCTACCGGATGTTGGAAGAGGGACACGCACTCAAACAAGAAGGAATTGATGTCGTTGTTGGGCTTTTGGAAACCCACGGACGTAAGGAAACAGCAGACAAGGGAGAAGGACTAGAGATTGTACCTCGCAAGAAATATCCTCGCGGTGAGTTGATGCTAACCGACATGGATACAGATGCTATTGTAAAGCGATCGCCCCAATTAGTCTTAATCGATGAACTTGCCCATACTAATGTCCCTGGTTCCCCACGCGAAAAACGCTACGAAGATGTAGAAGTAGTCTTGACGGCAGGTATCGATGTTTACTCGACAATGAATGTCCAACATCTGGAAAGTCTCAATGACTTAGTAGCCAGAATTACCGGAGTTGTAGTCCGCGAACGTGTTCCTGATAGGATTCTGGATGAAGCGGATGAAGTAGTGTTAGTCGATGTGACCCCGGAAACACTACAAGAACGATTATTAGAAGGCAAGATTTACGCACCGCAAAAAATCCAACAATCCCTCGATAACTTTTTCCAACGTCGTAATTTAATTGCTTTGCGCGAGTTGGCTTTACGAGAAGTCGCAGACAACGTAGAAGAAAACGCCATCGCCACTACCCCAAATGGACAATTTTGTAACATTCACGAACGAGTATTAGTATGTGTATCTACTTATCCTAACTCTGTGCAACTGTTACGCCGTGGTGCGAGAATTGCGAACTATATGAATGCACCCCTGTATACTTTGTTTGTTGCCGATCCAGAACGCTTCCTTACTAAAGAGGAAAGTTTACACATCCACACTTGTGAAAAATTGTGTAAAGAATTTGAAGGGACTTTTATTCGAGTAACTAATAGTAACGTAGCTAATGCGATCGCCGAAACAGCAGAGAAATATCGGATTACTCAAATTGTAATTGGAGAAAGTCAGCGATCGCGCTGGCAAATACTCCTGAAAGGCTCTTTAACGCAAAAATTGGTGCGCTTGCTCAAAAATATTGATTTACATATCATTGCTAGCGAAAAAATGGTTTCACCTAAATAGCCCTTTTCTTCTTAAAAGGCAATGGGTAAATCCCATAATTAAAATTAACCTGAATTCGGTGGCTCATATATTGTCTGCCCAATTTACTCCATCAAAAAACTTCTTAAAGGTTTTACTAGACAAAACCGTCCCTCTCCGACTCGGAGAGGGATAGGCTTGAACTAAACTTCAAGGCAGGGAGAGGTTAGTCGAACTCACGTTAATTCAAGCAATCTTTTAGCGCATAAATCACCTGGTCTTGCTGTTGTTGTGTCAGTTCTGGGAACATAGGCAAAGATATAACTTCATGACAGGCTTGCTCTGCCACTGGTAAGTCACCAATTTGATAGCCCAAATTTTGATAAACTGGCTGCAAGTGTAAAGGGTAAGGGTAGTAAATCATTGAACTGACGCCTTGGTCTTGCAATTGAGTACGTACCCAATCTCGATATTTGGCGCTGGCGCCATTTCGTTTTTCGCCTGATATGCGAATAGTATATTGGTTCCATACCCCAAAACCGCCTGGTAATTCTTGGGGTGGAACGATGGCGGGAATTTGACTCAGGAATTGATAGTAATAATTGGCAATTTCTCGCCGCCGTTCATTCCAAATATCCAAATAACGCAATTTAATTTGCAAAATAGCCGCTTGTAGAGCATCCAAGCGGCTATTTACACCTATTTCCTCGTGCAAATATCGAATTTTACTTCCATGATCTCGTAGGATTCTCAGTTTTGCGGCGATCGCTGGATCTTTAGTCGTTATTGCTCCGCCATCACCGCAACCACCAAGATTTTTGGTAGGGTAGAAACTAAAGCAACCAATATGTCCAATGCTTCCGACTTTTTGATCGCCCCACATTGCGCCTGTAGATTGAGCGCAATCTTCAATTACTGACAAATTGTGAGTCAGAGCGATCGCCATCAATGATGTCATATCCACTGGTTGCCCAAATAGGTGAACCGGGATAATCGCTTTGGTTTTTGGTGTAATCGCCGCTGCTACTTGCTCTACATCTAAATTAAATGTAGTAGCATCAATATCAACGAAAACAGGTTTTGCACCCACGGCGCTAATCACTTCAGAAGTAGCGATAAAAGTGAAAGGCGTTGTGATCACCTCATCGCCTGCACCAATTCCCAAGACTCGTAGAGCTAAATAGAGGGCATCAGTACCAGAATTACAAGCTACACATTGACTAACACCATGATAGGCGGCAAACTGTTGCTCGAAGCCTTCGACTAAAGGGCCACCGATATAACGGCCAGAAGCCAGAACTTCTAAGACGGCTGCACTTACTTCTGCTTCGATGCTAGTGTATTGTTGCTTGATGTCAAAAGCAGGGACGGGATTTACGCTTTGGATCATGAGTTTTTATTTTATCGGAAGATACAAAGGATGCACTTCGAGAGTCAATTTTTGCTGATTGAATTGTTAATCAAAGAGCTGTTCAAAGACTATCGCCCAAATTAGGCATCTATTAGGGTTTTTGCTTAAATTGTGGTGTAGTCAACTACTGCACGTTTAATTACAGATAGTAGTGTTACTAAGTGATTACCATGTTAAAGTTGTACCATTTTGAATTTTGAATTGATGAAGGTGATGTATATCAACCAAGAGCCAACACATCGACCCAAAGTTCCATGTGTAGGTGCTGCTGTGAGAAAAAAATACCAGGAGATAGAAAACCCATGCAGGATCTAATCGAGCTAGATTTTGTGGATTTAGGTATTGCTTTAGGATTAATGGCGATCGCCATTGGCGTATCTATCTGGGAAAAATTAGGACTAGAGTTGAACTTAGCCCTTGCTACTGGAAGAACCATCTTACAACTACTTGTATTGGGATACATTCTAGATTTCATCTTTGCTTTGGACAATGCTTGGGCGGTTTTGGCAATATTAGCAATTATGCTGACGATTACGGCGATTGTCGCACGAAATCGCATCAGCCAAAAGATACCTTATGTATTACCTTTGGTCTGGGGTGCAATTTTCATCAGTACTGTTCTAACAGTGCTTTACACCAACTTCTTGATTCTGCAACCAAACAGATGGTATCAAGCACAGTACGTGATTCCCTTAGCAGGAATAGTCATAGGTAATGCCATGAACGCAGCGGCGATCGCCGGGGAACGCCTTGTCAGCACTATTAATTCCAGCCATCTCGAAATAGAAACCCACTTGAGCTTAGGCGCAACTCCAGAGCAAGCAGTTAGCCAGTATCGCAAAGACGCCATCAGAGTTGCATTGATTCCAACTCTCAATCAAATGATACTTATAGGTATGGTGGCAATACCAGGAATTACCACAGGTCAGTTACTAGCTGGTGTGAAGCCTTTGGATGCAGTATCCTACGAAATTTTAATTACATTCATGGTTGCTTTTGCTAATTTACTGACCACAGTTTTGCTGACTAAGGGATTGTGTCGTCAGTTTTTTAATTTTGCCGCGCAGTTAATCAGGTGAAGCAGTAATCTATAGCAGGGAACAGGCAATAGGCAAAGAAAGTATTTTAGCCTTCAGATTTTACGATCGCGTTATGTCCTAAACTATACTTCAACTGCTACACATCCAAAAGTCAAAAAGAATTACATTGTATAGGAATCCGGTTTGATTTCTGAAAAAAATCCGTACACTTCTAATCCCTTTCTTTCTTCACTATTGCCTATTGCCTATTGCCTGTTCCCTGCTTGTACGAGTAATTTCAAAAATCAAATACTAGTTCTATATTATCTCTATGTATTGAAGTTAGAAGTAAAAATAAAAACTCCTAACTCTTAACTTATCACTCATAACTTTTTTACCCTCCCAAAGTCCGCGTATAAATTACCTGACCTTGAGAATCATAGAGAAAAAGAGACAAATTGGCATTGTCACTAATTACAGCTAGGGCTTCCTGTAAGATTTGTAAGTGAGTAGTAAAGTCAACACCATTATCCGAGTTTTCAGAATCAGGATTAGCCGAACTATTTTGCCTTAATTGGTCATACTCACGGGTTAACCGGACAATAATTCCAGCATTGTCCATACTAAAGGTGCAAATCCGAATTCCATTAATACAGGTTTTATCTAAGTCAGCGCGGGTTTGTTGCAAACCACTAACAACTTGTACTTTTTCTTGTGCTTGTTTGAAGGCTGTTGAGTAGGGTTCAATCAAGGACTGAGCCTGAGTGTAATACAAACTATCTTGGGAAACTTTTTTAGCAGTTTCCAAAGCCTGCTCCCAGTATGTCGCTGCTGCTTGCCATTGATTTTGTTGTTGATAGACCTTGGCTTGGTTGGCGGTGCTAACAGCTTGTTGGTAAGTTCTAGCAGCTAATTGCTCTTTAGTAGCGCGATCGCGTGCTGTTACTAACTTGGGTTTATAGTCTAGCAACAAATTTTGGGCTTCTTGATATGCAGGGCTAGTCTGGGGAATTACCCTCAAGGCATTAATGACTACCTGCCAGTTAGATTGTACCTTTTGCCAGTCCTTCAAGGATTTAGCACTAGCTTGGCGACTTTCGGCTGTATTGGCTACATCTTTTGCTGCTGCTAGTTTTTTCAGCCATTTTTCTTCAGTTTGCATCTGCTGATTCACAGTGTGCAGACTAATACGATAACTAAATAATTTTGCTTGTATTAGTGGATAAAGTTCACTATTGGGAGTTATAGCCTCTAGTGGTGCGATCGCCTGTCGCCATAAATGTTGTCTACCTTGTATTTCTTCTAAACTACGTGCGGGAGTTTTAATTTTTTCTGCCGCCAAAGATGCCGTTTGTAAAGCCTTAACTACTTGGTTGATTTTTTCTGACCGTCCAGACAAACTTGCTTTGAGTTCTTCTGACATCTGGTAACGGGGTGACCAACTAGGAATTGCACTCAAGGCTGCGCTAGCCGCTGTCAGTCGCTGCTGTACTGCCATTAATTCTTTTTCCGACTTGGCGCGACGCATCAATTGGGGGGATTTTGTTTTTAATTGTTCGGCAACTTGTATTTCTTTACACTCAGACATCACACAAGGGCGAGTCAGTAAATAGCCAGCAATGCCTAAACCAACAATTCCCACCAAGGCTACACCTACGAAGATGGGTTTGACTTGGCGTGCTGGCTTAGAAGCCGGCAAATTCGGTGCATCTGCAAATGGGTCAAATACTTCCTCTTCTTCAGTTTCATCCAGCGATGGAAAATAGGTTAGAGCTGATGAGGAAGATGAAGAGGAAAACGAAGATATTACTTCCTCATCCCCCCCTGCTCCCCTTACTTCCCCAGATCCCCAGACCCCCACCTCCCCATCATTCGATTCCGCCCTCTGCTTGAGAGCGAGAAAACGTTTGGCATAAGGAAGTTGTTCGCCAAAAACTCTGAGGAAACATTGTACTCGTTGCTCTCTGTAGGGTGCTAAAGACTGAAGTGCGTCTTCAATGACTGCAAAGATCGCCTGAGCATCAACTATTACACCTGATGGGTGTTGGGTTAAAATCATTAGCTCGTCTTTATTGACGGCACACTTAACTTGAAAGACTCCAGCCAATGGGACTTCTACAAGCAATTGTTCCTGCAAAGTTTTGGCTAAAAGCTGTAAATCTTCCTGCTGAACTGCTACTTTCATAGAGCTTTCGTACTAAACTTCTATATTGTTTTGATTATCTTTAAGGAGGTCAAATGAACTGTTTGGGTTTTTTGAATAAAGATGCACAGTTTAACCAACCACAGGCTGAAAATCTAATCGAACAACTTTCTAACACAAATTCCAACTTTTAACCAAAAATTCAAATACTAGTGATTGTTCGCACGGCTACATTTTCAACTTAGTAGATACGAGATTAGATAATCTATCCACAGGTATATATTTTCCTGAAAAAATGGGAATACTAATGTTTTTGAGTATTTTCACTGCATGATTTTGTGGCAATTAAATTCACAACAGCTACTCTCGGACAAAATTATAGTTGCAGAGGAATTGTGACAAAATTATCCACAGGTTAAGGAAATGTTGCGTTGTTAGAGGTTTTTGACAGGAATGCTAGTTATCTTCTATGCTGGAAAATCTACTGAGGAGATTAATTAGGTCTTATGGCTAGAAGAATTAATTTGCCTCATTTGCTGAATTCGATAAAATTGATACATGAAAAATAAGTTTTTATAGCTGTCAATATGTAATCAAGGTGCTGCCAAATATTTAGACAGCAATAATCAAAAGCTTGGAAAGAGTCAATCAAGGTGTATCAATGGATTTATTAGAGTACCAAGTTAAAGAATGGTTTGGGAAGATAGGCATTCCTGTATTGCCTTCCCAACGAATTGACCATCCCACAGATTTGAAACGTTTAAAAATTGGTTTTCCAATTGTACTGAAATCTCAAGTGCATGGAGCAGAACGGGCAAAAGCAGGTGGAGTCAGATTTGCCGAAACAACAATCGATGCGATCGCAGCTGCCCAAAATATCTTTAGTTTACCCATATGGGGCGAGTTGCCGGAAGTCGTGCTGGCAGAATCCCAATACGACGCCAACCAAGAATTTTATCTGGCGGTGGTTTTAGACACTGCTGTTTGCCGGCCTGTACTTTTAGGTTGCAAAGAAGCAGACATCGATTGGGAATCCGCTGGCGAAAAAATGCACCATGTCGTCGTTGAACAAGAATTCTCGCCATTTTATGCGCGACGACTGGCTTTGAAAATGGGTTTGCAGGGAACGCTGATGCAATCGGTAAGCAGCGTTCTCCAGAAGATGTACCAGTTATTTGTGCAAAAAGACCTGGATTTAGTCGAAATCAATCCCTTGGCAGTCAATCCTAACGGCGAAGTTATGGCTCTTAATGGTAAAGTCAGGGTGAATGAACGAGCCATCAAGCGTCATCCAGATCTTGGGGAAATGGCAGCAAAAATCATCAGCCGTCATCCAAGTACTGAAATCAACGGTATTTTGGGCGATTGGGATGGTGTGCAAATGCACGGAAAAATCGGTATTTTAGGTAATGGTACTGGTTCAGTAATGGCAACTTTGGATTTAGTCGCTAATGCTGGCGGTAAACCAGGTGTTTGTTTGAATCTACGCCATGCTTTCCTTACTGATACTACACCAACTACATTTAGCGATCGCCTAGAAACAGGGTTGAAAATTTTGGCTGCTGACAAAAGCATCGAAGTTATACTAATAAACTTCCTGGGTAACATTCCTCAGGCTGAGGAAGTAGCCCAAATCATTGCCAAATTTGTACAGGAAGACAACAACGAACTCAAATTAAAAATAGTACGCTCTAATGGTAGTAAAATTCCACGAGATCTGAATATTCCCTCCTTAGTTGTTCGTCTTGCTGGTTCTGAGTTGAATGCGACTAAAAATTATTTAGCAACACTTAAAACTCAGAGCAGTGCCCTTATTGTGGTAGAAAATTTAGATGAGGCAGTGGAAGTAGCAGTTCGTCTTGCTAAACCAAGTACAAAGAAGAAATAGTCAGACAATTTTGAATTTTAAATTTTGAATTTTGAATTTTGAATTTTGAATTCCCCGAAGGGGTTAACTGGCTTGCCAAGCTTACGGTAAATTATTATGAACATAACGCCAGAGAGTAAAGTCTTAATTCAAGGCTTTTGTGAATTTATATCAGGCACTCATGTTGCTCAAATGAAAGCCTATGGCACGAATTTGGTAGCTGGTGTCAATCCTGGATGCGGCGGACAGGAACTGCACGAAATACCAGTATTTGACTTAGTAGAGGAAGTAGTAGAACAATTTGGCCCAATTGACACGACAATTATCTGTGTAGATCCTTACGATGTTTTGGATGCGGCATTAGAAGCGATCGCATCTCAGATTCGCCAAATTATTATTATCACCGCTGGAGTGCCACCTTTGGATATGGTGCAATTACTCCGCAAAGCCGAGGCCTGTGAAACCTTGGTAGTCGGGCCAAATAGTCCGGGGATCATTGTGCCAGGAAAAATTCTCTTAGGAACTCAACCAAGTGAATTTTATACACCAGGGCCAGTGGGGATTGTCAGTCGTAGCAGTACCCTTACTTACGAAGTCGCCTACGAATTAACAAAAGCTGGTTTGGGGCAGTCGATTAGTGTCAGCATCGGTAGTGATGCGATCGTTGGTTCTTCGTTTTTGCAATGGCTACAAATTCTCGACGAGGATGAGACTACAGAAGCGATCGTTTTAGTCGGTCAACCTGGTGGTGGTAGTGAAGAAGCAGCGGCGCGCTACATTGCTGAGGCCATTGATAAACCAGTAATTGCCTACATTGCAGGCAGACTTGCACCACCAGGGAAAAGTTGGCGCCAAACCGGCACTTTAGCAACAGTTATCGGACGCGACCCCAATTTTGGCACAGCCCAAAGTAAATTAGCTGCTTTCAAAGAAGTACAAGTTCCCGTAGCTGAACGCCCTTCTCAAATTCCACAATTGGTGAAAAAAGGGATTAATTAAACCAGATGCAATCTGCCAATAAAAACTCGTCGGCTACTCACAGTAATAATTGCTCATAGCTTCAATAAATTTGTACGAATAATTCCAACATTAGAATTTCGTAATTCGGTCTTTGCTAAATATTTATTTCCTAGGACATTGCTGAAAATATAAGTAATGGAGGAAAACCACAGACATAGCTGATTTCCGGCAAAATCAAAAAATCAAACTGCTTTTTGAGGCGAAAATCTCCTAGAGTTAGAGAAGGTATCAGCTTATCTAATATTGTCTTTAAAAAGAAAAACGCGTTGAAAGCATTAGGAATGAAGCTTAACTGTACTGTAGTATACTACATCTAAATAATAATCCTGTGTTTAATAGTTTAATAGTTGAAAGCAGTGTGAAAAAAATCCTGATTTTGTCAGCCAATCCGCAAAATACAGAAAAGCTACGCCTGGATGAAGAAGTACGGGAAATTCAGGCTGGTTTGGAACGTGCTAGAAGCCGAGATCGGTTTGAAATTATCACCAGATGGGCAGTCCGGACTGATGATTTACGCCGTGCGCTTTTGGATCACGAACCGGAAATTGTTCACTTTTCTGGGCATGGGGCTGGAAATCAGGGTTTGGCCTTAGAAAATAATGTAGGGCAAATGCAACTGGTGAGTACAGCTTCACTGGCAAGGCTATTTAAGTTATTTAAAAATCAGGTTGAGTGTGTGCTATTGAATGCTTGCTATAGCGAGGTACAAGCTGAAGCCATTCATCAACACATTGATTGTGTAGTGGGCATGAATCAGGCAATTGGCGATCGGGCGGCGATTAAATTTGCCGTTGGTTTTTATGATGCACTGGGCGCTGACAGAAGCTATGAAGATGCTTATGAGTTTGGCTGTAGTGCGATTGATTTAGAAAGTATTCCTGAGTCTGCAACTCCAATTTTGAAAAGCCGCAACAAGCCAAAAGATAGCCCAGGGATTGCACAACAGCGCCAGCCAGAACAGATTCCCCAAAACTCAATACCGACAGTAACAGTAATCTCTCTAGAAAATCCAGAAGGGCAAGTACCTCTAGATTCTGCTTTTTATGTTGAGCGTCCCCCAATTGAAACAGACTGTTACGAAACTATTCTCAAGCCAGGTGCTTTAATTCGGATCAAAGCTCCTCGGCAGATGGGCAAAACCTCCTTAATGACGCGAATTCTGAGTCACGCTCATCAAAATAATTATCAAAGTGCATCTTTAAACTTTCAATCAGCCGATGCAGAATTTCTCAATAGCTTGGATTTATTTTTACAGTGGTTTTGTGCCAGCATTACTAACGAATTGAATTTACCAGATAAACTCAGTGATTATTGGAAAGGAGTTTTGGGTAGCAAAAATAAATGTACAAATTACTTTCAACGGTATTTATTACCTGCAATTAATAGTCCTATTGCTTTGGGTTTGGATGAAGTGGATGAAGTTTTCAAACATCCGATAATTGCTGCCGATTTTTTTGGATTGCTGCGGGCTTGGCATGAGCGCTCAAAAAATGAAGTACTTTGGAAAAATCTCAGGTTAGTAATTGCTCATTCTAAAGAAGTTTACATTCCACTTAATATTAATCAGTCACCTTTTAATGTGGGTTTACCAATTGAATTACCAGATTTGAATCAAATACAAGTACAAGATTTAGTCAAGCGTCACAGCATAAATTGGTCTGATTCACAGGTGGAAGAGTTGAGAAAGTTGGTGAATGGTCATCCTTATTTAGTGCGGATGGCGCTTTATGAAATTGCCCGTGGTAGGATGACGCTGCCAAAACTACAGCAAATTGCAGCCACAGAGGAAGGTCCTTACAGCGATCATTTGCGCCGCCATTGGCTGAATTTGCAAATAGATCCAGAATTACTGGATGCAATTCAACAAGTGGTGACAGCAGATTCTCCTGTGGATGTGGGAGCAGAAGCAGCATTTAAACTCCGCAGTATGGGGGTGGTAAAATTTCAGGGTAATGAAGTGATACCTTTATGTGATTTGTATAGACAGTATTTTTGCGATCGCCTGGGAATTAACAATTAAGAAATTACATTAGGAGGTATGAAAGACTTTTATTTTGAACCACTATTAAAGTAAAAAGGTATAAATTCATGGTTCAAGTTATTCTAGGCAAAAGATATCACCTTAACCGAACTCCTTGAGCAATTTAACCTACAACTTGCAGTTTAAAGCGCCTAGCTGATTTAATTCGTAATTCGTAATTCGTAATTAATAAATAATGTCTTTTTCCTACTCCCCAGTCCCCAGTCCCTATAAATAGCCTATGACGCAGTATCAGTATCAAGTCGGGGGTAGTCTGCCTCAAGATGCGCTAACCTACGTTAGAAGGCAAGCTGACTATGATTTTTATGAAGGCTTAAAAGCTGGGGAGTTTTGTTATGTTCTCAACTCACGGCAGATGGGGAAATCTAGTTTGCGCGTGCAGGTGATGAAGCAATTGCAGGAAGAGGGTTTTGCCTGTGCTGCTATTGATATTACAGCGATCGGCACGGCAGATATTACCCCAGAAGAGTGGTACGCGGGGGTAATTGATACGCTGGTGGGGAGTTTTAATATTTACAATGAGTTTGATTTAGATACTTGGTGGACTGAGAACGGGTTGCTGTCACCAGTGCAGCGGTTTAGCAAGTTTATTGAAACGGTTTTACTCAAAATAATTACTGCAAAGATAGTTATTTTTATTGATGAAATAGATAGTATTCTCAGCCTTTCCTTCAACTTGGATGACTTTTTTGCTGTGATTCGGGATTGCTATAACCGACGCGCTGACTATCCTGATTATCATCGTCTCACCTTTGCTTTGATTGGGGTGTCTACGCCTTCAGATTTGATTCAAGACAAACGCCGCACACCTTTTAATATTGGACGGGCAATTGATTTAACTGGCTTTCAACTCCAAGAGGCGCAACCCTTAGCCCAAGGATTAGCAGAGGTGGGCGATTCTCAAGAATTGATGCGGGTGGTGCTGGAATGGACTGGGGGACAGCCGTTTTTGACACAAAAAGTCTGTAAATTGCTGGTGCAGAGAGGACTGGAGACTAGGGATTGGGGACTAGCGACTGGGGACTGGGTAGAAGAGTTGTTACGCCAGCGGATTATTGAGAATTGGGAAGCGCAGGATGAGCCGGAGCATTTGAAGACGATTCGTGACAGAATCATGCGGAGTGGGGAACAGCGGACTGGGCGATTGTTGGGGTTGTGTCAGCAAATTTCGCAGCAGGGAGAGATAGTTGCTGATGACAGTCCCGAACAAACGGAACTGCGGCTGACGGGGTTGGTGGTGAAGCGGGAGGGAAAGCTGCGAATTTATAACCGCATTTACGCAGAGGTGTTTAAGCAGGAATGGAGTGAGAAAATCTTAGCAAAGTTGCGTCCTTACTCTGGTGCATTAAATGCTTGGGTTGAGTCGGAACGTCAAGATGAGTCGCGCTTGTTGCGGGGAAAGGCTTTGCAAGATGCTCAAGAATGGACAGTCGGTAAAAGTTTAAGCGATTTGGATTATCAGTTTTTAGCTGCTAGCCAAGAATTAGAAAAGCGCGATGTGCAGAAACGGCTGGAGGCAGAGGAACAGGCAAGGCAGGTATTAGCAAAGGCAAACCATAAAGCTAATCAGCGGATTCAGATTGGCTCTGTGGTGCTAGGGTTGGCTGTAGTGGGGGTGATAGCTTCGTTAATATTGGCTCAATATCAATTGGGGCAGGCGCGGCAAGCACAAGCTGATGTTAACAAGGCAGAATCTGACCGCAAACAAGCAATAGCCGATCAGCAGCAAGCCCTCGAACGGGTAAAAAAGGCAGAATCTGACGGTAAACAAGCAATAGCTGATGCTAATAAGGCTAAGAAACAACAGGAGCAAGCCCTAGCACGGGCAAAAAAAACTGATGACGATGCAAAAAAAACTCGAACTGAAGCACAACAATCCGTTTTAGCAGCGCAGTCTAAGAGTAAAATCGCCCGCGAACAGCTACAAAAGGCACTCAAAGCAACAGAACTGGCAGAACGAAAAAAACAAAAAGCAGAGGCATCTCAAAAACAGGCAGAAGCAAAAACACAGATTACACGGGAAGGTGCAAAACTGGAAGGGTTATTTGTCCAAGCTTTAGCACAATTTGAGTTGGATCGGGTAAAAGCTTTGCTAGCAGCAATAAAATACGGAAATGATTTCAAAGCCTTACTAGAGAAAAATCATCTGCAAACACTCGACTTTGAAGCTAATCCAGTGCTAGCTTTACAAATCATCTTTGAAAATATGCCGCAAGTGCTAAGGCATCAGTATCCGGTTACCAGCGCCAGTTTTAGCCCTGATGGTCAGTATATTATCACTACCTCCAGTGACAATGTTGGTCACTTATGGAAAATGGGACGGCAAATTTACAGCTTAAAAGGTCATCAAGGTATTGTCTACAATGCCAGTTTCAGCCCTGATGGAAAATACATTGTCACAACTTCATCTGATAAGACCGCTAGAGTTTGGGACTTGACAGGACAGCAAATTTCCATCCTCAAAGGGCATGAGGGCATGGTCTGGAGTGCCAATTTTAGCCCTGATGGAAAATACATTGTCACAACCTCATCTGATAAGACCGCCCGAGTTTGGGACTTGACAGGACGGCAAATTTCTATCCTCAAAGGGCATGAGGGCATGGTCTGGAGTGCCAATTTTAGCCCTGATGGAAAATACATTGTCACAGCTTCCGGTGACAAGACTGCTCGAGTTTGGGACGAGTTGACGGGAAAGAAAATTGCTTTGTTTCGAGAGCATAAGAGCGCCGTCTATAGTGCCAGTTTTAGCCCAGACGGAAAATCTATCGTTACAGCTTCCGGTGACAAAACCGTACAGAAATGGGAATGGAAGCAATACCTGCAAGAAAAGGAAGATCCACAGACACCATCTAAGGAAAGCGAAGAAAAAAAATGGGGAATTACACTTGATGATATTGTCTGGAGCGCCAGTTTTAGCACTGATGGAGAGCGCATTATCACTGCCTCCCGCGACGGTACTGCCCGAGTGTGGGACTTGACAGGAAAGGAGATTACTACTTTGAAAGGGCATCATGGCACGGTTTGGAGTGCTAGTTTTAACCGCCATGGGCAACGCATTGTCACAGCCTCATCTGATAAGACTGCTTTGGTTTGGTTGCAGCAAGAACAGAATGCTTTAAATAACTATCTCAGTAGTGCTAATGATGAATCCAAGAAAGAGAACACTTTTTTAAATGACAAAATTGTCAAAGTAGAAACTTTAGAAAAACTATTAAATCAGAGTTGTGAATGGTTGCAGGGCTATTTACCATATGCAGCTGATATGAGTAATGGCGACGTGAGCGTTCGAGTTAGCCAAAGCCAAAATCGGATGCAAGAAGTTCGTCAAATCTGCGGATTTGCCTCAGAAATAGTACCTTCTCAAACATCAACTACTACAGTGAGTAAGCCTTCTAAGACCGGAATTGTAGTAGTTATTGACCCTGGACATGGCATGACCCCAGACACGGGTTCGAGAGGCATTTATGAACTGCGAGAAGAGGATGTAGTTCTACCTATTAGCAAAAAAATAGCAGAGATTTTAGAGCAAAGTGGTGTGTCGGCAGTACTAACACGGGATGCAGAATATGTCTCGTCTAGCGTCACAGACAGCCTCTCCTATAGAGTAGAAATGGCAAATCGAGTTAGCGCAACCTTGTTTATTAGCGTTCACGCAAATGTATTCAACGGACAAGCTAATGGTATTGAAATATATGCTACTTCAGATGATAGTAAGCGTCTAGCTGAAATAGTTCTTGATAAAATTATTAAGGTTAGTGGCTTATCTAACAGGGGAGTAAAAAATACTGGTTTTTATATTTTAAAGAAAAACACTATCCCAGCTATTTCAGTACTAACAGGTTTTATCGATAATGCAAAAGATGTTGCTGTATTAACTAATCCAGATTCACAAAATAAGATGGCCGAAGCGATCGCTCGTGGTATTCTCCAGTATTTAGGAGAAAAGTAGATAGTTAACTCAAATGGGAATACCCATCGATGGGCTATTGTGGAGCGATGCCTGCCACAACACTAAGCTTAAATTTCTGGCTGCTGCGTTGATGTCCGTGTCTCCCGTTCAAGAAGAGTGCGTTTGCGTTCCACGCCCCATCGATAGCCCGACAATGCGCCGTCATGACGCACAACACGATGGCAAGGAATCGCTACTGCTAAGGGATTTGCACCGCAGGCTTGGGCAACTGCCCGAACTGATTTCGGCAAACCGATGGACTTGGCGATGTCCGTATAGCTTGCCGTCGAACCGTGCGGAATCTTCTGTAACGCTTGCCACACGCGCTGCTGGAAGGCAGTACCGCGGATATCGAGAGGCAAGTCCAGCCCCAATGCTGGCACTTCAACAAAGCCCACAACTTTCGAGACGAGTTCCTCGAACTCGGCATCGCCACCGATGAAATTGGCCTGTGAGAATCTGTCTTGCAAATGGCGTGTTAGTGCGTCTGGTTCGTCGCCCAGAAAAATGGCGCAGATCCCGCGATCGCTTTTGGCAACGAGGATCGATCCCAAAGAGCATTCGCCGACAGCGAAGTGTATGTCTGTATCAGCGCCACCAGCGCGATAGTTTGAAGGTGTCATACCCAATACTCGATCTGATGTTTCGTAGAACCGTCCGTTGGAATTGTATCCGGCGTTGTAAATTGCCTCCGTCACCGTACCGCTTTTCTTGAGCGTTTTCCGCACGCGGTTCTGGCGATGAGCCGCCGCGTATTCTTTCGGTGTCAGTCCAGTAATTGCCTTGAACACACGGTGGAAGTGATACTTACTCAATCCCACATGCTTTGATAGTTGTTCCAGACTCGGCATCTCCTGAGATTTCTCAATGAGTCGGCAAGCGATCGCAATTTTTGCTAGCTGCTGTTCCTTCGCCGAGTCCCGATCCGGCTTACAACGCTTACACGGGCGGAACCCAGCTTTCTCGGCATCCTTGCAGGTTGCATGGAAGCGCACATTTTCCGGTCGCGCCAGACGCGCGGCACACGATGGACGGCAGTACACGCCGGTAGTCTTAACTGAGTAGTAGAATTTGCTATCCGCCTGAGGATCGCGAGCGACAACGGATACCCAACGGGCATCGTTCTCCGTTACCGCTGCCAGTTGGGCGTTTTTCGCTGAGATGTTCATATGCGTTCGTTTTAACGATTCGCGTTCAGAATACTAATCTAACAGCGGTTCTTGTTCCCAACACTCCGCTTCTTGCTTTCAAATTCGTGTGGGTTTGGAGAGACTACAGATGTATACTAGACCTGCTTTGAAAATAGGAACTGGGGATTGGGGACTGGGGAAGAAATATTTTCATTCCTTCGTTGTGCTCGCGTAGCGTGCGCTTTGCGCTCACCGTGTTCATGGAGTCTCTTGCAAAAGTCCCTAAACCCCACCCACAACCCCTCTTTGCTTGCAGGGCTACGGTGTACACACATCTGTGTAGGAAACCAAAATCCTTGTAGATCCGTCATTATCCTCCTTAAAAAGGAGGACTTTGAGAGGTTTTTGCCCGCCTTTCCAAGGCAGGGCTGTTTCATTTTATTTCAAACACAATTTGTCAAGATGGTCAGCGAGAAAAATTGTAAGTGAGAGTGACGACCAGATGAACTTTTAAGCACTTAAACAACAGTAAAATTGTTCATTTTATCGGCACGTTGGTAACAAAATAATCAATCTTTAATTGCTATAACCCTTGATTTTTCAGGCTATTTAGGGAATGAAACAGCCCTGCTTGGAAAAGGGGGGTTGGGGGGATCAAAAGTCTGCGGGGCAACTCTAGAAGACTTGTGTGTACACCGTAGGCTTGCGGGGAGGGGAGCGTTTGCTGCCTTCAAATGCGGAGTGGGGTTCTTTATTTTTGATTTATGCAAGATGTATACTAGACCTCTTGCAAAAGTAACTTTTGCAAGAGGGGGGAAAGGGAAAAGGTTAAAGGGAAAAGGGTTTTTATGAGCCGCTTTCCCCTTTACCCCTTACCCTTTTCCCCACTTCTGCAAGAAGTCTACTGTATACCCCACTTTCATTAGATATCTTGCTGATATTCTTCTAATAATTGCGGGATGTAATCATAGCCATCTACACCAATAAGGGCAATGATTTTAGAGCGATGTTGCTGTAAGAATTTTTGGAAAACTTCTGCTCCTATTTGTCCCTGTAAAATTGTCAGTAACCCTGCTGGTTGACGCCATTCACGAGAAGCAATTTGGTTCAAAAGATACATTCCTAAACTACCTGTGTAAATAGTTTTCTCGGCATTTTGTAAATGATAATAAGCTTCTCCTAAATAAGCTAAATTCCGTCCTTGGAGATACAAATCACCGGAAAATTGCGCTATTTTAAAACCTTCTTCCAGGTATTTAATTGCTGTTTCGTGTTGTCCAATTACTAAATAAGCAATTCCTAAGCTGCTGACACATAAGGCTTTACTTGGAATATCGCCTAATTTTTCTGATAACTTTAAACCTTGTTCCAAATAGTTAATCGCTGATTCATAGGTTTCTGGTTCTATGTTTTCCAGTTGCTGAGCCTGCATGACTTCGCTGTAGCCTAAATTTACCAGCGCGTTTGCTTCTCCTGTTTTATCGCCTGCTTGCCGACTCAGTATTAATCCTCGTTGACTATAGTTAATTGCCTCGGCATAATTTTGCTGTTGTACGTAGGTACGGCTGAGGTGGTTGAGATTGGCAATTTCACAGGGGCGATCGCCTGCACTCCTAGCTATCTCCAAGGCCTGCTGGTGAAAGTCTACAGAGCGCTGATATTGTCCCAAAGCACGCTGAGAATAACCTAAAAGTGTCAAAATCCGGGCTTTCTCCTGGGTTCCATCCACAGTTCGCAGTGGTTCATCCAAATAATCTAGAGTGTTGCGGAGATAACTGCCAGAAAAGGAGGCAAAAATGCCGCCGTAAAGGGGAAAATATGAGCGTTGGGCAAAGGTTCGCAAAATCTGGAGCATAATTTGAGAACAAGCATCGCTATATCCTGCACCAATGCTCTGAAAACCGCTTGCTAACTGACTCCAAATCACTGCGAAGGTCAAAAAAGTGGAAATGGACAACCTTGGCCCGGCTTTCACATCGTAAGCTTGTTGGTCAAACCAGTTTATTAAGCCCCGTTGCAAATATTGTAAAATCAACGCCATTTCTACCCAATCTCTGAGGGTGATACCCCGCTGCTGTTCGGCAAATTGAATTGCAGATTCCTCCATCGCTAAGGTGCGAAACAGCGCTTGGGGTAACTCACTATTAACTTGCTTCGCCCAACTCGCCCAAGGGCCGCGTTCACCTGGTACACCGCCAAATCCTAAAGATTCTCTTTGCTCATACATCCAACTGAGCAAATTCTCTTGTAGGTGTTGCCAAGAAGCTAAACCACGGGTAATACCTTCAGAAAATTGTTGTAAATCGGCATCTAGCTGGGCAAATTGCTGTAATGATTTTGATAGCTGCTGTAACTGTGGCAAATTTAGCGGATACTTCTGATTGGGGTCAGTGACACGGACAAATGCTGCCAGACGCTCATTAGCAGAAGCTGTAGTAATTTCTGTAACTGCAAAAGCGATCGCTTCTGTGGCTTTGTTTTGCTCTTGCCAGCGTTGCCATTGAGTTTGAATGGTTTTAATGGCTCTCAAACTGCGAGTAGCTTTAGCTTTTTTAAGTTCGTCTTTTTCGCTATCTACTTGGCTTTGGAGAACATTTAGGCGATCGCTCAAAGCTAGCTCAAACACTTCCCCTGTACCAGAAGTGATGTTTTTAACCAGCATTTGATACACCTGTTCCACAGAGCTAATTTTGCCCTTGAGGGTAGTTTCGACAATTTCATCGATTAAGGCAAGATAGCGATCGCGCAATGGCAGAGAGTCTGACACTTTGGCTACTAGGAAACGTCACGTCAATTCTAATTCTAGTCTTCGGAGTGGAGAGTGTGGGGAGATGGGGAGATGAGGGAGACGCGGGGACACGGAGAAAAAGCTAATGACTAATTAATTCCTTTTAATAGATAAGTCATCATTTCTCCTTTACCTTTAACTTTAATTAAACCTCGTTCTTCCAATAGATATTTATGTTTTAGAAGCTGATAACTTGCTTCACAAACTTGGATACTACCAGCTATGCCGTGTGATTCCATGCGACTAGCTGTATTGACTGTATCTCCCCAAAGGTCGTAGGCGAACTTTTTCAAACCAATTACTCCTGCTACTACTGGACCTGTGCTAATGCCGATGCGAATGCGAAAAGATTGGTTATTTTCTTCATTAAACTGAGCTACAGCATTTTGCATATCCAACGCCATGTTAGCTATGGCGATCGCATGATTATTAGATTGATTTGGCAACCCAGCAACGGCCATATATGCATCGCCAATCGTCTTGATTTTTTCCACTCCATGACGTTCTGCTAACTGGTCAAATAAACAGAATATTGTATTTAATAAATCAACTAATTCCGCAGGAGATGTCCTAGCTGAAAGTTCTGTAAAACCAACAATATCAGCAAATAATACAGTAACTTCCAGAAAACTATCAGCAATAGTTGTAGGCTGTTGTTTTAATTGTTCGGCAATCATCGCTGGCAAAATATTTAGTAGCAGCCTTTCTGATTTTTGCTGGGCTACCTCCATTGCTTTACGGGCGTCGAATTCATTTTTTTGTAATCGTTCATATAAATAAACAGAAAAAACACAAATTATGCAAGTCCAAAAAAAATATATGCCGCTTTCAACATAATGAGCTAAGGGATTTTCTAGTGTCGGTTTATATAATGTATATAAAACTAGATAGCAGAAAAGTGTCCCAATTTGCGATCCTAAATGCATCCACCATTTTACTGGTATCAGTGTAGCTTGAGTTAAAAACATTAAATTCCAGAGATTGTTTGTCGGTTCAAAATCATTAAATAGCAGCGCTATATCAATTTGAACAACACAAGTTACAGACCAGCATAAGCTTAAAAAAATTAAATCTGGATGACGGCGGCCTATGGAATTTTTACATAAAGCCCAACAAATAAAAATGAATAATTCAACTATAAAACCAATCTTAAAAGCGTATATTTTGCCTTCTACCTGTGAATTTATCCAAAGGAAAAAAGCGATTAAAGTCAAACCAGCAATCAGCATAATCTGAGCCTGCAATTGTAGTCGCTTGAGCAGGAAGCGCTGTCGCTGTTCTTTGTAGGATTTGTCAAAGTTATTGCTTAATTGCCAATGGGGCATCCCTTGACTCATGAGCGCATCTAGTTGAGTTTTGTCAGAGTTATTTGGATGAATCATGCACTTTTTACGTTATTAGTAATCAATGGACTAGAGAATGGGGCATAGGGCATGGGGCATAGAGAATAGAAATAATTACCGATGCTCAATGCTCAATGCTCAATGTCCAATGCCCAATGCCCAATGCCCAACAATTATGGCTCGTACCCCAACATTAACTTTCGATCGCGGCACACTCATTTTGCATCCACCACCACGTGGCAAAGCTTGGATGGACTACGCCACATGGGATGATAGAGTTGAAAAATTCCGCATTCCAGCGATTAGATACCGATCGCTGGTGGAAGCACTACAAGCGGAAGATGTGAACTTTATCGATGAAGCAAAGGAGTTTTATCCTCTAGATTTGGTTTCTAGTTTGGAAATGGAACCTTATCCTCATCAGAGTGAAGCCCTAGCAGCTTGGAAAGTAGCGGGTAGGCAGGGGGTGGTTGTGCTTCCCACGGCGGCGGGAAAGACTTATTTAGCACAAATGGCGATGCAGTCAACCCCCCGCACGACGCTGATTGTAGTGCCAACTTTGGATTTAATGCATCAGTGGTATGCACATTTAGTGGCGGCTTTCCCGGATGCTGAGGTGGGATTGCTGGGGGGTGGTTCGCGGGATAAGACAGCGATTCTCGTGGCGACTTACGATAGTGCCGCAATTCACGCGGAAGCTATCGGAAATCAATATGCTTTGATTGTTTTTGATGAATGTCATCACTTACCAACAGATTTTAATCGGGTGATTGCGGAATATGCGATCGCACCCTATCGCTTGGGACTTTCTGCAACACCAGAACGCACCGATGGCAAACATGCTGATTTAAATATTCTCATTGGTCAAGAAGTATATCGCAAACGCGCTGAAGATTTAGCGGGGAAGGCGTTAGCAGAACACGAAATTGTCCAAATTAAGGTCAAGTTATCGCAAAATGAACGAGAAAGATACAACCAATTAATTCAAACTCGCAACGACTTTTTAAAGCAATCTCGTATTTCTTTGGGCAGTCTTCAAGGTTGGCAAATGTTCGTGCAAATGAGTGCGCGATCGCAAGCTGGACGTAGAGCTATGTTAGCGCATCGCGAAGCCAAAGATATTGCTTTGGGTACTGATGGGAAGTTGCGAATTTTAGCTAATTTATTGGCAGAACATTATCCGGCAAGAATTTTAATTTTTACTGCTGATAATTCTACGGTTTATCGCATTTCTCAAGAGTTACTAATTCCGGCAATTACCCATCAAACGCCTGTGAAGGAACGCCATGAAATATTAACAAAGTTTCGTGAGGGTACGTATAACACTTTGGTTGCTTCTCATGTGTTGAATGAAGGTGTTGATGTGCCGGCGGCTTCTGTGGCAATTATTTTATCGGGAACGGGTTCGGCTAGAGAGTATACTCAGCGCTTGGGGAGGATTTTACGGAAGGGAAATATTGAGAATAAACAGGCGATTTTGTATGAGGTGGTGGCGGAGGATACGAGTGAAGAGGGGACTTCGGCGAGGCGGAGAGGGGAGAGTGGGGGACAAGGGGAGAAGAAGGGGAATTTGCAGGTTGTGTATGGGAGTGGGAAGGGAAGGAGTTTGAAGGCGGCGGAACAGTTAGAAATTAATTATTCAACTGGAAGTTCAAAATCTAAAATCAAAAATTCAGATGTTACCGACAGATTTACTGATGCATCGCCAAAACGGGGAAGAGATCATCCCGAAGAGACTGAAGATTGATCGGCAAACTTCGGAGTTGGCGATTGAGTTAATTAATTATTTTCAATCAGCAGTGGGGAAAACTCAGGGTATGCTTGAGCGACAACTGACTGATTTTGAAGGAGATTCGACAGATTATCGAGTGAAGCGGGGATTAGCTTATATTCTCAAAAGCAGTTTTTGTACTTTTGAGGTGGTTAGTCCTTTAGAACCACAAATGTTAAGAGAACGGGTGTTTTCTCTGGCTGCAAAGTCTGTTTCTAGTCGGGAATCCACACAAGTTACTTTGACGAAAGTTGCTGATGAGTTAACTCAAGAACTTGAACGGGAAGTGTTACCAGAACAGGTTCGCAATGGATTATATGCTGATTTATCTGAGAATAAAATTTTGACGGTTTTTGATGCACCAACAGCGCCAGATTTGTTAAATCGCTATAACTTATCTCAGGTGCAGGGTGTGTTTTATAAAGCAAGTCAGTTGGTGTTAAATGCTCATCGGAATGTTCCGGGAGAATATAAGCTGTTATTTCGTTATTTAAAGTTGTTTCAATTGATGGCTTATATTGAAGGTGATGCTGACCACGGATTTACAATTACAATAGATGGTCCGACGAGTTTGTTTAATCCTAGTACGCGATATGGCTTGGCGATCGCTAAACTCATTCCCGCTTTACTTCACGTTACAAAATGGAGTCTTTCTTCAATTCTCCAAACCCGTGACGTTTATACAAATACTTGGAAAACTGGACGTTTTACTCTGAATTCCGAATGTGGTTTAGTATCTCATTATCCACCAGGAAAGCCTTACGATAGTATGCTAGAAGCATCCTTCGCTGATAAATGGGATGCCTTGAAAAGTGGTTGGGCTTTAGAGAGAGAAGTTGATTTGATACCAATTCCTGGTAGTGTGATGATTCCTGATTTTCGCTTAGTGCATCCTGATGGACGCACTTTCTTATTAGAAATTGTTGGTTATTGGCGTCCAGAATATTTACAAAAGAAGTTTTCTCAGGTGCGGCGTGCTGGACGAGATGATTTGATTTTGGCTATTTCCGAACGACTTAATTTAGAAAAGGCGGGAGTAAAATTAAATGATGTCCCCGCCAGAATTGTTTGGTTTAAAGATAAATTATTGCCAAAAGCTGTCTTAGCTGTGATGGATTGAACAAGTAAATCGTAGGGTGCGTTACGGCTTTAGCCTAACGCACCGCCATACATTATATCAATTGAGGTGCGTTGCGCTTTGCGACAACGCACCCTACTAATCACTTTGAACGAGGAGAAATGAGATGAAAGCTATAGAAACAATTGCTACAGTTACCAAAGATGGTAAGATTACAGCGCAGTTACCATTGGATATTCCAGAGGGTGAGCATCAGGTGGTAATAGTAATTGATGAAAAGCCTTTGGCTAAACAAGAACAGAACAAACAAAAGAAAGCGCCTCTCAAATTTTCCGCCTATCCTGTAGGATTAGTCTCGGAAAGTTTAACCTTCCGCAGAGAAGACCTTTATGCAAACGACTAATAACTCTGTTTTCATCGATACAAATATTTTAGTTTATGCAAATTTAGCCTTGTCACCATTTCATGTACAAGCTAAAGAACGACTTCAAGCATTTACAGAACAAGGTATTGATTTATGGATTAGTCGCCAAACTTTGAGAGAATATTTGGCAGCCATGACAAGACGAGGCGACTTAACTGGGAACATTCCTATTGCATCTTTAGTGGCAGATGTACAGTATTTTGCTAGTTATTTTCGCTTGGTTGAAGATAATTTACTCGTGACAGAAAGTTTACTAACACTTATGGAGGAAATTCCTAGCGGTGGTAGGCAAGTTCATGATGCAAATATTGTTGCGACGATGCTAGTTTATGGCATTCCTCAATTATCCACTCACAACACAGGTGATTTTGCTGGATTTTCAAGATTAATTACTGTGTTGCCATTACAAAATTAGACTGCTTGGTATTTTGCAATCCCACTCACGAACTCCAAACACTTCTGCGTTGCCAATATTGGGCGACTCTTTTTTCCCACTCTTCCCAGTAATCTTTAATCATTGCTGGTTCAAACCAAAATACCTCGGCTGGCATCTCTGGAATTGCTACTACCAACAAAGCATGATTTAGCTGAATGCCATAATCTCGATAATAGTTGTTAATTGCTCCAATGTATGCTGTAAGTTGCAGTGGATGTTCGTATAAACGCTCAATTGAACCTTTAGGTTTGTCTGCTGTTTTCCACTCGCAAATACAGGGGATGCCTTGATAACTGGCAATACAATCCACTTTGCCAGAATAGCTCAAATCGTAATGAAAAACGGAGCCTTCTACGAGTCTCACTGTGTCGATTTCTTCTAAAACTGGCTTAATACTTTCCCAATAAGGGCGACTACCTTCGGGACAAACAGGATTTTGTCCAAGGAGGTAGCGCTCAATTTGTTTGTGTGTTTGGGTTCCCCGACGACTGGCATTTGTAGATATGCGGTTGGCTTCTTCTGTTCCAACACGCGTTTTCCAATTTAATAATCTGTCTCTATCTTCTTGGGGTTTGGTGACATTAAGTATTGTGGTGACGCTAGGCAAGCGGTTTCCTTTGGCGTCTACATAATATTGTTTACCATTTTCTCTCAGGGATTTACTATTAATTTGAGGTAGCAGTTGGGTATCAAATTGCATCAGTTTTTGTGTTGGCTTTGTGATTCTCTTTTGTAGGCAAGTGAATAAAACCCCATTCCATTGTAAGAAATAGGCTTGAAGATAAGCGTTTGTAAGATTGCAAAATGTGACTTTTACTTCAAATCATCCGCGTCTATCTCCTTTGATTCCAGCAATTTTTGCATAGGCGTAGCACATCGGATACATCGCTCACTTAAAATGTATTAAACTCAAGTTTGTAACTCGGCGATATTCCGTCTGTTGCATCACCCGCTATAGGTTAGAAACCTATGGCTAATAGCTAAAGTCTTCTCAAGAAGACTGAGAGTGGATTTGTGCTAAGCTAATGAGCATTTAAGTTGCATAAAACCAGGGCTGGAGCCGCTTCCTACAAGCAAATCACTCTGGAAAAATGAATGACGATTAGCTTATCGGCCTTGCAATTGATTGCAAGGTGGGATATGGGGTTAATTACTAAATGTGTGTACTTTCCGAAATAGACACAATTGCATTTGTATCTTCAAGTGCAATGAACTATTTCATGATTATGGAACCTGTAACACTAACGGCAGCTGCAATCACAACTTTAATTTTCTCAGAAGCTTTGAAAGAAGGTGGGAAAGCTTTAGGAAAAAGTGTTTCAGAAAAAGTTGCTCAACTATTGAGTGCTATTCGTGAAAAGTTTCAAACTGTGCAAACTGAAGGGCTACTGACACGAGCGCAAGAAAATCCAACAGATAAGAATACCTCAAAGTTCCAAGATGAATTGGAAACGCAAATGGAGGAAGATAAAGTCTTTGCTAACCGCTTGGAAGAATTAATGACGCAGCTTAAATCGAATGAAACGATTAATCAAATTGTTCTCAAGGGAGTTAGGGTAACGGGTAAGGCTAAAGTCGGCAATATAGATTTAGTAGCTACAAGAGACGGTTCTGTGAATCAAGAAGCGCTAGTTGATTCTCAATTTAGCGACGATCTTGACGTTGGTAATGTGAACATCAAAGCCTAAAATCATGAACGATCGCCCTAACTTTGAGAAAATACAGCAGAGTGCGTTTAACAATGTTCAAGCCCACGATATCACAGTTGGCAGCATTACCCAAATTGTAAACCAGGGTAAAACTCCGAAAGCAAAAGGTATTCCGCAAAATTTACCCATGAGTGGAGTGGTGAAGTTTGTTGGACGTGAAGCTGAGCTGCAAAACCTCCACCAGATGTTACAGGAAAATAATCAGGTGGCGATTGCAGCGATCGCTGGCATGGGTGGTGTTGGTAAAACAGAACTGGCCTTACAATATGCAATAGCTCACCGTGAAAACTACAAAGGTGGAATTTGCTGGTTGCTGGCAAAGACTGGAGATGTCGGCATTCAAGTTGTGCAGTTTGCGAGAACGCAACTTGACTTAAACCCACCAGAAGATTTAACAGAAGATCCTCAAAATAAATTACTCGCCCAAGTAGAATATTGCTTTCGCCATTGGCGTGAGGGTGATGTGCTGCTAGTGTTGGATGATGTCGCGGTATATAAGGAAGTCAAGCCTTATTTACCATCGTCATCTCCACGGTTTAAAGTGCTGATGACTACGCGATTACGTTTAGGAGCATCCATTAAGCAATTATCTCTGGATGTATTGCAACCAGAAGCAGCCCTAGAGTTATTCCAGTCACTCATTGGCGCAGAACGGTTACAAAAAGAGCTTGATGTTGCTAAGTCTCTGTGTAAATGGCTGGGATATTTGCCTTTAGGGTTGGAATTAGTAGGGCGGTATCTATGTCAAGAAGGGCAACAAGACCTCTCCTTAGTAAAAATGTTGCAACGCTTGGAGAAAAAGCGACTAGAACAAACCGCCCTTGTTGAGCCAGAAGACGATATGACAGCACATCTGGGCGTGCAAGCAGCTTTTGAGTTGAGTTGGCAGGAATTAAAAGACACAGATAAGCAAATGGGTTGTTTGCTAAGTTTATTTGCCGCCGCGCCTATACCTTGGAATTTAGTAGAACAATGTTTACCAGAGGAAGACGAGGAAGATTTAGAGGAAATCAGAAATAATAAACTCCTGAAACTGCATTTGCTCCAGCGTCAAGGTGAGGAAACCTACCAATTGCATCCCCTACTGCGGGAGTTTTTCCAATATAAGCTTACAGATTTAGAACAGGCAGAGGAATTAAAGCGTTCCGTTTGCAAGGTAATGGTAGGAATTGCCGAAAATATTCCTTATACTCCCACCCTTGAGCAAATCAACGCTGTTTCCCCAGCTATACCTCATATAGCTGAAGTAGCGAATCATCTCATTCAATACATCAGCGATGATGATTTAATTTGGCCATTTATCGGTAACGCTTGGTTTTACAATGGTCAGGCATTGTATGAAAAAGTAGCACCTTGGTTAGAGGAGTGTCTAGAAGTCACTAAACAGCGCTTAGGAGAAGAACATCCAGATGTTGCCGCTACCCTCAACAACCTGGCACAACTCTACTACTCCCAAGGAAAATACAGCGAAGCTAAACCCCTGTACCTGCAAGCTTTAGAACTATGGCGACGCTTGCTGGGAGAGGAACATCCATCTGTTGCCACTACCCTCAACAACTTGGGACAACTCTACTACTCCCAAGGAAAATACAGCGAAGCTGAAACCCTGTACTTACAAGCTTTGGAACTATGGCGACGCCTGCTGGGAGAGGAAGATCCATTTGTTGCCACTACCCTCAACAACTTGGGACAACTCTACTACTCCCAAGGAAAATACAGCGAAGCTGAAACCCTGTACTTACAAGCTTTGGAACTATGGCGACGCCTGCTGGGAGAGGAAGATCCATTTGTTGCCACTACCCTCAACAACTTGGGACAACTCTACTACTCCCAAGGAAGATACAGCGAAGCCGAATCCCTGTATTTGCAAGCTTTGGAACTAACGCGACGCCTGTTGGGAGAAGAACATCCTAATGTTGCACTTAACCTCAATAATCTAGCAGCACTCTACTACTCCCAAGGTAGATACAGCGAACCTGAAACCCTAAACCTGCAAGCTTTGAAAATATGGCGACGCCTGCTAGGTGAGGAACATCCTAATGTTGCACTTAATCTCAACAACCTGGCTTTACTCTACTACTCCCAAGGAAGATACAGCGAAGCCGAACCTCTGTACCTGCAAGCTTTGGAAATATGGCGACGCCTGCTGGGAGAGGAACATCCTAATGTTGCACTTAATCTTAACAACCTGGCTTTACTCTATTACTCCCAAGAAAGATACACCGAAGCCGAACCTCTGTATCTGCAAGCTTTAGAACTATGGCGACGCTTGCTGGGAGAGGAACACCCTAATGTTGCACTTAATCTTAGCAACCTGGCTTTACTCTACTACTCCCAAGAAAGATACAGCGAAGCTGAACGCCTGAACCTGCAAGCTTTGGAACTAAGACGACGCCTGCTGAGTGAGGAACACCCTGATGTTGCACAAAGCCTCAACAACTTAGCGGGACTTTACGAATCTCAAAAAAGATACAGCGAAGCTGAACACATGAATCTGCAAGCTTTGGCACTCACACGCAAGTTGCTGGGAGAGGAACACCCTAATGTCGCCACTAGCCTCAACAACCTAGCGGGACTCTACGAATCGCAAAAAAGATACAGTGAAGCTGAACCCTTGTACATTCAAGCTTTAGCACTCACACGCAAGCTGCTGGGAGAGGAACACCCAGATGTCGCCACTAGCTTCAAGAACCTAGGATTACTCTACTACTTCCAAGACAGATACAGCGAAGCTGAACCCCTTTTAATCGAAGCTTTGGCACTCAGGCGCAAGTTGCTGGGAGAGGAACACCCAGATGTCGCCACTAGCCTCAACAACTTAGCGTACGTCTACGAATTCCAAGACAGATACAGCGAAGCTGAACCTCTGTACATTCAAGCTTTAGCAATCAGACGCAAGTTGCTGGGAGAGGAACACCCAGATGTCGCCACTAGCCTCAAGAACCTAGGATTACTCTACTACTTCCAAGGCAGATACAGCGAAGCTGAACCTCTGTACATCCAAGCTTTGGCACTCACACGCAAATTGCTAGGAGAGGAACACCCAGATGTCGCCACTAGCCTCAACAGCTTAGGATTACTCTACTATTTCCAAAACAGATACAGCGAAGCTGAACCTCTGTACATTCAAGCTTTAGCAATCAGACGCAAGTTGCTGCCAGAAGAACACTCAGATGTCGCCATTAGCCTTAACAACTTAGGATTACTCTACTATTCCCAAGGCGGATACAGCGAAGCTGAACCTCTTTTAATCCAAGCTTTAGCAATCAGGCGCAAATTGCTGCCAGAGGAACACCTAGATGTCGCCGCTAGCCTCAACAACTTAGGATTACTCTACTATTCCCAAGCCAGATACAGTGAAGCTGAACCTCTTTTAATCCAAGCTTTAGCACTCAGGCGCAAGTTGCTGCCAGAAGAACACTCAGATGTCGCCACTAGCCTCAACAACTTAGGATTACTCTACTATTCCCAGGGCAGATATAGCGAAGCTGAATCTTTGTACATCAAAGCTTTAGATATTTGTGAGCAACAGTTAGGAGTAAATCACTCAACTACTGTAATTATTCAAAAAAATTTAGCAGATTTGCGCGTAGGCGAAGCCCGCCGCAGGCATCGCCCCACTTCACAATAGCAAAAAACACAGCCAGCAAGCCAGCACAGCAGTTCGCCTCATCCCATAGAATTATAAAATTCAAAAGCGCGATCGCTCAAACTCAACTTTGACCTTCTGAAGCTCGACGTTGACCTTCTGAGGCTCGACGTTGACCTTCTGAGGCTCAACTTTGACCTTCTGAG
>NZ_CAWUDO010000035.1:0-78024 GCF_963920935.1 Nostoc sp. CCY 9925
AAGTTCCTTTTGATTTGCGTTCTCTCATATCGCTTTTAGTCTAAACTCCAGTTCTTATTCCCCGTGTCCCCGCGTCCTCTTCCAATGCCCTATTTCGCAGGCTTAAGAGCTAACAGCATCTCTAATTCACTGGTGGATTTATCGGGGCTGGTTGCGGTGATACCAAAACCACGAATAGAACTCAGGATGGTATTGGCTTCAGCAGAGATGAGACTATTAATTACGGGCAAAGTTTTAGTTTTGTCCATATCTAAGTAGAAATATCCACTGTTGGGTTTTTGTAAAGAACCAGTAACGGCTTTGAAAGCTTCACTCTTATCAAGAGATTCACTCTTGCGATTGGCGATCGCCTCAGCAACGGGGCCCCCAACAGCTACAAATACAGTGTCTTGGTCTAACCAACCATGTGCTAGTAAAGCTCCTTGTTGGGGGATTTGCCATTCAGTTACGTCTTTACCACCGATATTTCTATTAGCGATGTTGATTTGTTGGGTTTTGGCGAGGGTATCCAATTTTGTTAACGTGGCTTCGGCAGTTTTGCGATCGCTGGTATCAAATACTAAAGCACCTCCAAAACCAACACTCGCTAACACTCCTTGATTTGATGGTATGGCAGCTAAGGCGAATTCCCCGTTCATCCAACCAAAAACATCCTTATCTAAGTCAATATTGACAAATTTCAGTTGTCCGCGCACTTGTTCAAGGGCTTGCTTCAATTCTGGAGAATCTTTTGACTGTTCTACTACTGTTTCCCAACCACGACTGATGCCGTTTCCGCTCACCAAAGCAAAGGTATCAGTGGGAAATTGCCCGACTATATTCCCAGGAGTTGATTGATATTGATATTTGATCAGTTGAGGATCTAAATTAGCGATCGCTTTGACTCGCACTCCTGCATCATCAACACCAACACCTGCCACCACAGATTTCACCTGCTTTAGTTGTGCCAAGGTTTGCGGGGGTAACTGGGTTGCCTGGGGGCTTGCTGCTGCTAATTGCTGTACCATACCTGCATAGTCTGGTACATAAATCTGGGCAAGGCTGTTTTTGACATCCACTCCTTTGAGAATAGTGCTTACACCTTCTTTATTGGCAAAGGAGGACTGTCCTTTAAATGTGTCAATTGCTTTTTCTACAGCTTGTTTTTCGGGGGCTAATACTAAGTGACTATTATCTAAAACAACGCTATAAGTAGGTTTGCCATTTTCTGTAGTTTCAATAATTTTTTGGCCTTGATAGTCGGATTCCTGGAATTTAACGCCTTTTTGTGACTTCAATTTGTTAGCAAAATTCAAGGCACTGATTTTGTCTTTGATTCCCACTACCAACAAGATATTTGGTTCTGGCTGTACATTTGTGGGTGGAGTACGTGTACCAGGGGGCAAATTCAGCTGTACGGGTTTCACAGGATTTGGTGGTAGCAGAGCAATCATCACACCACCAGCCCAAGGCTTGATGTCTTTTTCATAAGAAATGTTATTGTCACTGAACATTTCCTTATTCAAATCTTCCAGACTTTTGGCCACTAACTTTTGTGCTTCTGGGGTGCCAAACTGCCGTAGCTTTTCCCAGGCTTGAGGGTCAGTAGTAATATAGGTAGCCATCATCGCTGTTGAAGGTACTACTTTGGCGCTGCCCAGAGCATCTGAGCTACCCCCTGATGGGCCGCCTTTTAAATACGTATAAGCCGCAATACTTCCTACTATAATTACGGCGGCACCAACAGCAGGAATGAGAAACTTTGATTTACTTTCAGGCATTATTGTTATCTATCCTCTTTTGCTGAGATTGTTACCGAGATTTATACAAGTGTCATTGTAGAGTTTTCGGATTTATTGATAATTTCGCTCATCCATTGCTACTGGAGTTTAGACTAACGCATGAAAAAAGGATTCAGCAGCGCCTTCTTTGATAAGCTGTACGCCTGAAAATCTCAAAACTGTTGTTGATTGGCTGTACAAGTAATATTTTTTTATTTATATACCAAATTATACGTAAGACTGATTTATTAGTAGTCCACCCAGTAGGCGGAGTTTGCTTTATAACAAGGGACTAGTGACTGGGGACTGGGTGAAAAATCTTTTGATGTCTAAGTTTTCTCCTCTGTTAATGTCCTAACCACCTTGGCTGTTGCTTTAACAGCAGGTGTTCAAATATTTTAATTTATTTACAAATATTTGTGTAAGTTTATGTTCTTTAACAGATTAACTTGTAATTACAGAATTACAAGCTAATAAAGTTTTATCAATGTCATATTATTAATAGAAATTATGAATGTCTTCCTACAAAAAAATTATTAAAAATTACTTATCTGTCTTAACTGTCCTTATATCAAATGAACCTTCTAGTTGCTGAAAATTGTTGCTTTTGACATGCATGATTTAATAGGATATAAATTGCCAAAATTCTCAGCTAAATGTCATGTCCGAATCAACAAAAACGCAACTTGCAAGTGATTTTTGCCCAGAAATAGTGTTACTACAAATGAGATATGGCAGTTGGATCTTCCAGTCCATCTATGCAGCCGCCAAGCTAGGGATAGCCGATTTGTTAAAGGATGGTTCTAGGAGTTCTGAGGATTTGGCAAGTGTAACTTCAACTCACGAGGGTTCACTCTACCGACTTTTACGAGCACTTGCGAGTATGGGAGTTTTTGCAGAAACAGAACCCAGTTTTTTTACGCTCACACCACTGGGAAATTATTTACGGAGTGATGTCCCTGACTCCCTAAAGGCGAGAGTAATTATGAATGGTGAGGAACAGTATCGAGCTTGGGGTGAAATAATGTACAGCATACAAACTGGTAAGAGTGCTTTTGAGCATTTGTATGGGATGAATCTTTTGGATTACTATGCTCAAAATCCAGAAGCCGGAAAAAACTTTAACCAGGCCATGACTAGTAGTTCAATCCTTCAAAACCCAGGGATAGTTTTAGATTACGACTTTTCTGATGTCCAAACTTTGGTAGATGTTGGTGGCGGACATGGGAAGTTATTAACCGACATCCTCAAAGCCTATCCCAAAATGAAGGGAATTTTATTTGACCAACCGGAGGCGATTAAAGGAGCAAAATCACTCATTGAACAAGCCGGAATTTTAGACCGCTGTCAACTAATAGCAGGTAACTTTTTTGAATCTGTGCCAGCAGGAGGGGATGCTTATATACTCAAATATGTTATTCATGATTGGGATGATGAAAGAGCGATCGCTATTCTTAAGTGTTGTTATCAGGCAATGCCAGAGCATGGAAAACTTTTACTTGTAGAGCAAGTCATTCCATCAGCAAATCAAGCCTCTTTTAGCAAGATGCTTGACCTAGAGATGTTAGTGCTTTGTCCCGGTGGGTGCGAACGTACAGAAGCTGAGTATCGCATCCTCATGGAGAAGTCAAAATTCCAGTTCATCAAGATTGTTCCTACCCAGTCTTCTCTAAGCGTGATTGAAGCACTAAAGGTTTAATTAAACATCAGCCAGACTCTCACCACTCTGGCTGATGTTTAAAACTGAATATGAAGTTATGCATTAGTCGCATATTACTCAATCAAAGAGCCGGAGGCTGTGAAGTAGATCTAGCAAAATTTTGAGTAATTCAAGGTGACAATGCAAGAATTAGCGATCGCTTTAAAATTAACACAAGTTAACTTGAGTTGCAGATTGAGGATATTTGACGGAAAATAGCGATCGCCAAAGTTAGATTTTAGTGACAAAAAGCTTTATTCTCAAGAATCTTCTCATTGAGCGTGTCATAGTTTGAGCCGTAATTCCAGTTGCTCGATGTGAAGCAATCCTGTATTTAGTCTTAACTCCAGTCGGTATTTACTGATAAAATTAGTAATCCTACAAATTAGCGGTCTAAAATTACTCTCAAAAATACTTCAACTAGATGAGGAGCGAATCTGCAAATGATATCCTGTTCATCTCCAACAAAATAGCCCAATTAACACCGACAAGCTATCCTAAGTTATAAGAATAATGAGGAGTATTTGTACTTAATGAAAATTTATCGAGGTGCAAGAGACTCTTGACTTGATGACAAAAAAGTGCAAAACATCAAGAAAAGTGAATGCGGAGGCAATATGGACAAAAGTCCAAGGATCGGTAGGCGACATAAAGGAAATTCGGCTGAGATTTATTTTAATCGCCGAATCCCGAAAGGCAGTCGTCACGCCGATATTGCCCTATTGATTTGGGAAAAACATTTACTACACCGCTATTTTGCTTAACAACATCCAGCCAAGCCAGACTTTTCAGGATTACAAGGTCAGTAAGCATCAATGTCGCAGTCTTATTTTGATACAGATAATAATGGACACAAACCTTTTGAGTTACCAGGAGCAAGACCCCACTACAGCCCCGACCGTCCTGGGCAAGTAGAGCATATTTTTCTAGATTTGAGCTTAGATATTCCTGGACAAAGCTGTCAGGGCAGTTGTAGCATTCGCCTATTGCCAATTCGTAATGGCATTGACCGTTTGACTTTGGATGCTGTCAACCTAAATATCGAGTCTGTGCAAGTAGACGAGGTGTCACAAAATTTTGACTACGATGGCGAACAGCTTGCGATTCAACTTTCTCAAGGCACTGAGATTGGTAAATGCTTGCTGATTGCGATCGCCTATTCGGTGACTAAACCACAACGCGGTATTTACTTTATTCAACCAGACAAGCATTACCCAAACAAGCCTACTCAAGTCTGGACTCAAGGAGAAGACGAAGACTCTCGTTTTTGGTTCCCCTGCTTTGATTATCCAGGACAACTTTCGACTTCGGAAATTCGGGTTCGTGTCCCCAACCCTCTAGTGGCGATTTCCAACGGCGAACTAATTAGCACCACAGAAGATGGTGATTACAAAATCTACCACTGGTCACAACAACAAGTTCATCCTAATTACTTGATGACTTTGGCAGTAGGTGATTTTGCGGAAATCCGCGATGAATGGAAGGGAAAGCCAGTCACCTACTACGTAGAAAAGGGACGGGAGGAAGATGCTAAACGCAGCATGGGCAAAACTCCTCGGATGATCGAATTTTTGAGCCAAAAGTATGGCTACCCCTATGCTTTTCCCAAATACGCCCAAGTTTGTGTCGATGACTTTATCTTTGGGGGAATGGAAAACACTTCCACAACCCTGTTAACAGATAAATGCTTGCTGGATGAACGGGCGGCCTTAGATAATCGCAATACTGAGGGTTTGGTCGTCCACGAACTCGCGCACCAATGGTTTGGCGATCTGGTGGTAATTAAGCATTGGTCTCATGCTTGGATTAAGGAAGGGATGGCTTCTTACTCTGAGGTGATGTGGACAGAACATGAATATAGTCTCCAAGAAGCAGCTTACTATCGTTTATTAGAGGCTCGTCGCTACCTCAGTGAAGATAGCAGCCGCTACCGCAGACCGATGGTCACACATGTTTACCGGGAACCGATTGAACTTTTCGATCGCCACATCTACGAAAAAGGATCTTGTGTCTATCACATGATTCGTGCCCAATTGGGAGATGATTTGTTTTGGCAGGCAATCCAAATATTTATCCAAGATAATGCCCACAAAACTGTAGAAACAATAGACTTACTCAGAGCAATTGAAAAAGCAACTGGACGTAATCTTTTGTTCCTCTTCGACCAGTATGTTTATCGTGGTGGTCATCCCGAATTTAACATAGCTTACTCTTGGGATGGAGATGCTAATTTGGCAAAAATTACAGTCACTCAAACCCAAGCAGCTGAAGGTAAAAAAGCCAGTAAAGATTTGTTTGATTTAAAAATTCCTATTGGTTTTGGCTATACCCAACAACAAGAAATGAGGAGTGAGGAGTTAGGAGTTAAAAATAATTCCAAACTCCAAACTCCTAACTCACAACTGAAAACTTTCACAGTGCGCGTGAATGAACGCGAACAAAGTTTCTACTTTCCCCTAGAAAATAAACCCCAATATATCAGTTTTGATGTTGGGAATAATTATCTAAAAACAGTATCTTTGGAGTATGCGCTACCAGAATTAAAAGCGCAGTTAGAATTCGATCCCGACCCAATTTCGCGCATCTATGCAGCAGAAGCTTTAGCAAAAAAAGGTGGGTTAGAAGCAACCAAAGCACTGTCTTTGGCATTAAAAAATGACCCATTTTGGGGTGTGCGCCTGCAAGTGGCGAAACAACTAACACAAATTAATTTAGACCAAGCATTTGATGGCTTAGTTGTGGGTTTGAAAGATCGAGACCCTTACGTGCGGCGTGCTGTAGTGGAAGCACTTACTCAAATCAAAACCAACGAAAGCTATAAGGCTGTCAAAGATCTGCTACAGAAAGGCGATCCCAGCTACTATGTTGAAGCCGCAGCCTGTCGTGCGGTGGGAGCGATCGCTTCTGCTAACTTGGAAGAAAAGCCCAAGGAAGACAAGGTATTAAAGCTGCTGAAATCCGTTTTAGAAGAAAAGGCGGGTTGGAATGAAGTCGTGCGGAGTGGTGCAGTTGCGGGTTTAGCTGAATTCAAAACCTCCCAAGCAGCTTTAAATCTGCTGATAGAATACACGAAACTTGGTATACCACAACCTTTGCGTTTAGCTGCAATTCGCGCTTTAGGACAGATTTCTGTTGGTCAAACTCCGGTTAATTTGGAACGGATTTTAGAAAGATTAACAGAACTAGCCAAAGAAACCTTCTTTTTAACGCAAGTGTCGGTAGCCACAGCATTAGGACAAATGGAAACATCCAAAGCAATTGGAATTTTGCGATCGCTAGCTGACCAAACATCTGATGGGCGTGTGCGTCGCTATGCTGAAGAAGAAATTTCCAAGGTGCAAAATAATATTGGTTCCGAAAAAACACTGCGCCAATTACGTGAGGAATTCGACCAACTCAAACAACAAAATCAGGAATTGAGAAGCCGTTTAGAAAACTTGGAGGCTAAATCTAAGTAGTATCAGATGGTAACAAAAAAAGTCTAATTAGCAGTAGCTATTTGGTAATTCGTAATGTTTTTAGAAAAATTATTAATTACCGAATAGCTAATACCATTTGGGATTTGAGATTTTAGATTAATCGTATCTGTAGGCATTCCCTACTTTTTTTTTCAAGCTCAACACTAATGTAACAAATAACACAATTACAGCAGGAAAATATTCCTTTCCCAGCCCCAAGTCCCCAGTCCCTATTTTCAAGATAATCTGGCTGCAAAATTTTATTTCATAGTTATTATTGATACAATTTTATTTTCCAATTAAAGTATCTACCTTTAGGAATACAACAAATTGAAGAGGTAATAAAGTTCTGATGTAGATACAACAAAGATTACCTCTGTCTTTGTTGAACGTGAGTTTAACGAATCAAAGCTGAAAGGTTTATTTAGAAATAATTCCTAAATTCAAAATGCACATCTAGTGTCAATTGAGATATTATATTGAGAAAATTCTCGATAAATTAGCTTTTTTGGCTGTAAAACGTGCGATATCTGACTACAAGCCCTTTTCGTCAACCCCAACGGGGAACATAGTCGATTGGGTTAAGCCGAACCTCTTGGAAATTTAGATGTTTGACGACGTTCAAGCATCTGTGGGGATCAGCTAACAAAGGTTATTGTACAAAGGTTTGAGAGCTATTTTGCTACTCTAATTCACATTATTGAATGTGGAAATATATCTGAGTGTTTACATGTAAGTTATGTTGGGTTGACTTCATGCGTAAACCAGTTCTGACAATTTTTTATCAATTTAATCCTTGGAACAGCAGTATTGGAGGAATTCAGACGTTAATCAAAATTTTTATTAAATATGCACCCAGAGAATTTGAGGTGCGGCTTGTAGGAACAGGAGATGATAAATTTCAGCCTAATCAAAAATGGCAAGCAGCAGAAATCGCAGATAGAGAAATTAGTTTTTTACCTTTGTTTTCCTTGAAAAATGATAATGTCAGAAGCCTGATTCCCACCACACTCAAGTATACGGCTGCCCTTTTAGGACGTTCTTTGTCTTCAGATTTTATGCACTTTCATCGGCTAGAACCAAGCTTAGCAGCTTGGAATTGGCAGGGAGAAAAAACTTTGTTTATCCATAATGATATTCACACACAGATGCAAGCTGTCGGTGAAAAAAAGGCGATTCTGTGGCGAAGATTTCCTGCTGCGTATTTTGCTTTGGAAAGTTTACTAGTTCGCCAATTTAGTCAAATTCTTTCATGCAATTCTGATGCAACTCAATTTTATCAACAGCGCTATCCTGACTTGCAAAATCGCGTTGCATACATCAAAAATTCCTTTGATGGGGAAATTTTTTATCCTTTAAGTCATTTACAACGGCAAGCTTCTCGGCGCGAACTAGCTATCAAGTTGAGTTTGAATGAAGAAACACGTTTTATTTTATTTGCGGGTCGTTTGCATCCGCAAAAAGATCCGCTCCTGTTAGTCCGTGGGTTCGCGGCTCTAAATCAACCACAGACTCATTTACTGATAGTAGGTGATGGAGAGTTAGCAACAGAAATACATAGGGAAATTGCTCGCTTGGGATTATCTGGTCGGGTGACAATGTTCGGGGCAATTGGTATAGAGGAACTGGCAAACTTACATCGGATATGCGATGTTTTTGTCTTATGCAGTGCTTACGAAGGTCTACCTTTGGTAGTTTTGGAAGCACTGGCTAGTGGGACACCAGTAGTCACCACTAGATGTGGTGAAACTCCAAAATTGTTAGCTGCTGACAATGGTGTTGTTTGTCAACAACGTACACCAGAGTCTGTGGCAGATGCCTTACGCCAAGTAATACTGCATCCTGAAAATTATCCGACTACCTCCTGTGTGGCAACTGCACAACCTTATAGCGCTCGTACTGTTATCGAAGATGTCTACAGCAAAATGCTAAGTCGTTGGAAGTTAGCAGGCCATTCGGTTAGTTGATGATAGCATTTTGGATTTTGGATTGAGGATCGCCTTGGTGTATTTGGGTTTCAAAAATCCATATGTTGCAATATATTGCAATCATTTTTCAAATTGTTAGGACTTGAGCAAACATTTTTGAGAAAATAACTGATTGTCATGAAAATAGCCGTCATTGGTGTGAAAGGTTTACCTCCCAAACAAGGAGGAATTGAGCATTATTGTGCAGAAGTGTATCCTCGCATAATCGAACAAGGACATTGTGTTGATTTATTCGCTCGATCTTCTAACATCAATTATCCTTGGTTTGACCATTATGACTTTTGGGGTGTGCGAGTCATCTCTTTACCCAGTTGGGGTTTGCGTGGGGTTGATGCTTTTGTGACCTCGGCACTAGGAGCGATCGCTGCATGTGGTCAGCAATATGATATTGTTCATTTTCAGGCTTTAGGCCCATCTCTATTTAGTTGTTTACCCAGAATTGCTAATTCTACAAAGGTTGTAGTTACCTGTCACGGCTTAGACTGGCAACGCGCCAAGTGGGGTAATTTTTCTAGTCAGCTAATTCTTTTGGGCGAAAAAGCAGCTGTGCGCTTTGCCCAAGGGCTAGTTGTAGTGTCAAAAGACCTTAAATCCTACTTTCTAGAAACCTATAATCGAGAGACAGTCTACATCCCTAGCGCTCCCGCAAGCTACGGTGCCTCAGACCCCAAATTTTCCTACGCTACTTCTTTGGGTTTGACACCAGGGCGCTACATTCTGTTTTTAGGCAGACTCGTACCAGAAAAGCGTCCTGACTTGCTCATTGATGCTTTTTGTGCATTGAAACCAGCTGGATGGAAACTAGTTCTGGCTGGAGGTGTCAGCGATACTAAATCCTTCAGTGCCAAGCTATTAGAAAAGGTTGCCAATCATCGAGATATCGTATTTGCGGGTGAACTCCAAAGAACTCGTCTTTGGGAAATTGTGCGGGGGGCGGGGTTATTCGTCCTTCCTTCTGAGGTGGAGGGACTACCTTTGGCAATGTTAGAGGCGATGCAGGAAGGTATACCAGTCCTAGCAAGTAACATTCCGCCCCACCAGCAATTGATTGATGGTAATCGGGGGATGCTTTTTAGATCTGGAAACCTAGACTCTTGTATAAATTCCCTAGACTGGGCGATTAATCATCTGACTGAAATGGCGGTAATGGCTCAAAATGCACAAAGACACGTACAGCTGAACTATGGTTGGGATCGCATTACTTCTGAAACCTTAAAACTATACACAACAATTCTGAATTCGCCTGAGCCAGTAGGGGTATCGGAGCCTAGTAATTTGTCAAGGGTGATGAGTGACGCGGGGACACGGGGAGGGGGAGACAGCGGGACGCGGGGATGAGGGAAATTGCCTTAACTACTAACTCAGCATTCCCAATGGCCTATGCCCTATGCCCAATTACACAAAGGTATATGTAATGGAGAAAAGCATTTCATCCTTGGTAGTGGTTTTGAAGCGACGAAGTTGGCCGGCTTTGGCGACGTTTGTTGCTGTAATTGGTGGAGCGGTAGCTTATTTAGTTTTGGCTCCAAGTTTGTATCAAGCATCAGCACGATTGATATTGGATGATAAACGGGTGAGTGTTTCTGAGTTGGGACGTGACTTAACACAGGTAGCTGTGGGTGTACCTGGCGGCCCTAGTCCATTGGCTGAGCAAGCAGAATTAGTCAAATCAGTACCTATCTTGGAGCGATCGCTGGCTAAGGTTTTTCCTGCTTCTCCAAGGAAGTTGACAACTAAGAAATTCAGTAAAGGTTTGCGAGTCAAAATTGTCCCAGCGACGAATATCTTGGCTATCAGCTATCAAGCCCAAGACCCAATTCTCGCTGCTAAACTCGTCAATGCTGTTTCCCAAACATTGGTTGACGAAAGTGCCGAACAAATCCGCAAAGAAGCTGCAAATGTCAGGAAATTTTTGGAAACAGAGGTTCCTTTGGCCCGTCAGCGGTTGCAACAAGCAGAGGCTGTGGAAAACAAATATAAACAAGCCACTGGTCTGATCTCTTTTGCCGACCAAAGCAAAAGTTTAGTTGATAGTTTAGCCACTCTAGAAGATGAGGAGGGGACTTTAGCTATCCAACTCCAAGAAACGCGATCGCGTGATGCATCCCTACGGGAAATTACTACTACTAGAACCCTTGGCAATGCTTATGCATCCATACGGGGTGGTCAAGATGAACAACTCCAGAAGTTACGCGCTAAGTTGGCAGATTTACAAACGCAGATAGCTACTACGCGGTTACGTTTCACAGAAAACCATCCAAGTTTGATATTGCTCCTGCAACAGCAACAAGCTCTGAATGCCTTGTACAATCGGGAATTAGCTAGTCTTTCCCCTGGATCTCGAGCTATTTCTGCAAATCATGTGGCATCCGATCCTCTGAGTCAGGATCTGACTGCGGAACTGATTGGGAATGAGATTGAACGCTTGGCAGTGGAAAATAAGCTCAAAGTCGTTCAGTCTTTAAGAGCTAATCTCCAGGCTCGTTTAGCACAACTGCCAATGCAACAACAACCTCTGACTATACTTACTCGCCAACGAGAAGAAGCAGCCGCATCCTTAAACTTGTTACAAAGCAAACTCGAAGAAGCGCGGATTGCTGAGGCCCAATTAGTTGGCAATATGCGAATTATCGAAGAGGCTAAACCACCCACTTCTCCCAGCTATCCCAAACCTTATCTAGTATTGGCACTAGCTATTGTGGTGGGAAGTGTCTTAGCTGTTGGTGTGGTGTTGCTTCTAGAAGCCACCGATAATACCATACATGATACTTCCGAAACAGAGGAAATACTGACAAAAATTCCTACGTTAGGAACATTACCATCCCTACCTACCAAAGCCCTCAACCTGGAATCAGCAGAAGGATTTTTAAACGATATTGCTTTGGTCGAACCTTATCGGATGTTGCTCAAGACCCTAGAGTTTCGCAGTTCTAAAAAATTGCGGAGTATTGTGATTACTAGTACTAAATCTGGGGAAGGGAAATCAGTAGTAGTCTCGCACTTAGCGGCTGTTTGTGCAATGTTATCTCGGCGAACTTTAATTATAGATGCCGACTTACATCGTCCGATGCAGCACAAGTTGTTTAACTTACCAGCCAAACCGGGAATTAGCGATGCGATCGCTAAACAGCGATCGTTAATAGACACTGTGCAAATTAGAGATAGTGAAAATCTTTCGGTGCTGACTTGTGGTGAACTACACCCACGCCCCTCACAGTTACTAGAGTCTAAGGCGATGAAGTCGCTAATAGCAGATGCTACAGCAAATTATGATTTTGTAATCATAGATACTCCACCGCTGAGTGTCAGCGCTGATGCAGCTACCTTAGGACGCTATACCAATGGTATTTTGCTGATTACCCGTCCCAGCTTTACCCTTAAAGATTTCCTGAAGAAAGCAGTATCAGAACTTACACAAAATCGAATACCAATTCTCGGAGTCGTAGTCAATGGGATGACAGCTCAAACTGAAAAGTCTTACCGCTATTTATCACGTCCTTTGAAACATTCAACTCCTTCAAGGGATACCGTCAATTCTGCAAACGGTTCGAGGTCGAAGTGATGATATACAGCAGAATTCAGAAGCAAAATACGCTTTCTTCGTGGCTTTGAATGGTTGTCTACTTCATCAACTTCAAATCTGCTATGTAAATCGGCTGTAAGGGCGTACACCTGTACGCCCCTACCGATATCTATATATCTGTATCAGGTATTTTGTGAAATGGTATGAAGATATTGACTAATCAACGCTCCATGATACCGAAGATTGGGCTAGCAGGTGTGGGAATTGGGGTACTCACAGCATTTGCGCCTGTTTATCTGGGGTTGGTGGTGAGCGCAATAGGGGTAGTTTTCTTGTTCTTTGCCAGATTCGAGCAAACCGTACTGGGACTGTTAATCTTGCGTAGTGCCCTCGATCCTTTCTCTGCTCAGCAAATCCCTTCTCTATTCGCCATTGGTGTGGATGTCCTAACTTTACTTTATGTCGCAGTCTCATTACTAACTGGCCGGATAGTACGTACTGATAAGTTTTGGTGGTTCTTTGTAATTTGGGTAGCTCTCCAGGGCTTAGGAGTCATACTCATACCTTTGGAAGAACAGGGGTTAGATGCTGCTGCTTTCATAGACAGCATCCGTGAGTGGGTGCGTCTTTTTTCTTGGCTGATGGTCTACTTACTGGTGATGCAACTGCAAGACCGACTACATCCGCAAAAGATTATTTCTGCATTATTTTTCGCTCTCATCTTACCCCTGACAGCAGCAACAATGCAGATGCTTGTTCCCACTTCGCTACTACCAAGCGTACTCCAAGCTACTAAAGACCCAATCTCTGGAGAGATTTCTCGAATTAATGGCACACTTGGTCTGGCTAATACCTTTGCGACTTTTTTGTTGCTGTTCATTGGTTTGACTTATTGGAAACTTAATCAGTCCCAGCGCCGTTGGCCTTGGCTAATATTGCTTGTTGTACTCGGCTTGTTCTATGTGAATACTAAAACTTTGTTTAGCTTGATGATGCTAGGTACTTTAATTTTGGTTTTGATTGCGCCAAGATTGAGCCTGATTAATCTGATTGGTGGAGCATTTTTATTTGCGCTAGTTATAGCGTTATTTGGTAGTAGCGAGTTTGGACAACAACGCCTGACTTCCTTAACTCAAACACCGTTGTTAAATCCAGATTTAGATATATCGCGGGCAATTTTGTTGTCACATGGAGACGGTAATAGTTTTAATTGGCGGCTTGCTCAGTGGTCTTTACTCATACAGGCTTGGGAGCAGTCGCCTGTTTTAGGTTATGGTCTAGCGACTAGCCGCTATTTAACTATTTACAATAACTACGCCCACAATGATTATGTCCGGGCGTTAGCAGAAGGCGGAATCCTTGGGCTTTTAGCTTTTTTATTCTTTGTTGGTATTCAAGCTACACATTTAATTGAGTTACTTGGGCGCACTTTTTCTACTAAAGCTCAGCGAGATTTGTGTCGGGTATTGTTAGCTATCCTTGCAGCTGTGGTTGTCGGCATGATTACTGAGAATATTTGGAGTCACACAACGTTCTTTTTCTATTGGTGGACTCTGTTTGCAGTTGCTACTTGGAATTGGGATCGGCCAAATCTTAATTTGGGGACTGGGGAGTAGGGATAACTCTGTATTTAAATGAACTTTTTATGATTCAGCGCTTGATTGATACTGATAATTATGCCCAGATGACAGCACGACATCAACGATCCTATCGAGTGGTTTTAGTGCATCCGAGTGCGGGAGTTAACTGGAGTGGTGGCTCTGAGATTTTTGCCATAGAACTTGCCGATCGCCTCAGCACTTACTTTGATGTGGAATTATTAGCTGGCGATCGCTGTAGTCAGTTTTACTATCCAGCTGGTGGTATCGGACGCACAAAGGCACGTCAGATTCTGAATAATTTAGCGATCGCTTCCCTTTTGAAACGTTTTTTTACCCATTCTGATATTGCCATCGAACACTTGACAAGTTTTTTACCTTGTGCATTCAGGCTACTCACACACCCTGCCGATCTAATTTTTCCCTGCAATGATTACGGAGGCTTAGCGATGGCAGCTTTTGTCCGTACTCTGATTGGTACACCAATTATTTATACCGAACATACTGGATTGTTAGGTGAAGGGCGATCGCTTGCACGTAATTTACGATTTCGTCCCGATCATCTCGTAGTTTTTTCCCAAGCTATGGCTAATTTTGCGCGAACTTTACGACCTTCTCAACCTACTACTATCATTCCTAACGGTGTAGATACCAATCGCTTTACACCACAAGGAGAACATATAGACTTGGGTTTAAACAAACCTCTAGTTTTGTGTGTAGCTTCTCTCAATCGTCACAGTCACAAGCGAGTTGAACTCGCAATCAAGGCTGTAGCTTCGTTACCAAAAGTTAGTCTTCTCATTTGTGGAGATGGCATAGATCGAGCATACTTTCAATCCTTAGGCGATCGGTTGTTGGGAAGCGATCGCTTTGCCATCAAAATCTTTCCCAGTAATCAAATGCCCAAAGTTTATCGCAGTGTAAATGCATTCACTTTACCTTCGATTAATGAACCATGTGCGCTTTCTTATTTAGAAGCAATGGCTAGTGGTTTACCAATAGTTACCACAGACGATGAAATGCGTCGCTATATGGTTGGAGATGCTGGAATTTTATGCGATGTCACAGATATAGAAAATTATGCTGCTGCTATTGCCAAAGTCTTGAGTGGAGATTGGCAGAAAAAAGCAATTATAAATGCTTCACGTTTTAGCTGGGACACTATTGCATTATCCTACCGCAATGTCATTTTACAAACAATTATTCAATCAGAGAAAATCTATCCTAAAAATGTTTAATTAGAGGAGTTAATCCAAAATATAAGATCCAAAATCGTCTGACTTCTGAATTCTTTCTTGTTAACTAATCACTCTAGGCACAGAATTCACAAGGCAAAAAGCAGTTAATACTTTCCCCATTGCCCACTCCCCATTCCCAATTATTTATATGTCAATTTCTCGGCGTATTGCTTTTGCAGTGAGTGTTTCTTGGCTAAGTCGGGTGTCGATAATTGTTTCAGGCTTAGTTTTGACTCCGACTCTCTTCCGATTTATGGGAAAAGAGGAACTAGGACTATGGTATTTACTAGGTAATAGCCAATCTTTTTTATGGCTGTTATCTTTAGGAATTACGCCAACTTTGACGCGGCATATAGCGTTGGCAAAAGGAAAAAGCGGTTTCGATCCAGAAGTAGAATTAACAGATGAAACTCAGCAAAATATTGGAGATTTAGTAGTTACAGGTCGGTTAATTTTACAATGGTTGGCAGTAGCCGTTTTCTTGATAGCGTGGGTTTTGGGTTACGGTTTAATCAGTCAAATTGAGTTACATGAGATTTCTCAAGAGCAAGTACTTTGGGCTTGGACATTGATGTGCGCTGGTTACGCGATCGCTGTTTGGTTATCTTACTTTGACTGCTTACTGGCGGGTATGGGGTATGTTGGTTGGGATAGTTTGATTGCAGTCTTAACCTATTTTTTAATTATACTTAGCAACATGGTTGCAGTTATGTTAGGAGGTGGATTATTAGCGTTAGCAACAATTTCTGTAGTTGCTGGTTTATTCCAGCGTTTAGTATTTATCACAATTATTCGCTGGCGTTTTCCGAATTTATTGCTTTTTCAAGGAAATTGGAATATTCAATATGCTAAAGCACTATTTAAGCCTTCTTTATACTGGTGGTTAACTGACTTAGGAGCGTTTTTAATTTTACGCACAGATACTTATTTTATTGCTCTTTTTAAGGGTTCTCAAAATATTCCCAGTTATCAAGCTACTTATAATTTGATAGCTAATATTTCTCAAGCGGCTATTGCTTTTGCAGGTTCTTCCGCAGTTTTTATTAGTCAAGCATGGCAAGCCGGAAATTTAGCAGATATTCACCGAATGACTTTACGGAATGCACGCATAGGATTGTCCATTGTGGCTGCGGGAGTTGCCTTTTTGATTATGGCAGGTGGGGATTTTATCAAACTGTGGTTGGGTAAGGGTAACTTTGTTGGTCTTGATGTCTTGTTGATTTTTTGTATTATCGTCACCCTAGAAACGCAACATGTGATTTTGATAACAAGTTCACGAGCCACAGAAGATGAAAAGTATGCACCTTGGTCTTTAACTTCAGGTGTTCTGAATTTAGTATTTACATGGGTTTTGATTAAACCTTTGGGGTTATTTGGGGTAGCAATAGCAACAATGTTTGCACAGATACTGACAAACAATTGGTATGGAGTCTACAGACCAATGGTGCGTTTGCATCTTAACTTTGGCATCTATTTACGTCAGGTAGTTGGTTTATGGGCTAGTGTCCTGGTATGCTGTTTGGGCTTGTCTTGGTTAGCCAAGAAAAGTCTGTTGCTGTTAGGAATAACTTCAGAATGGGCTGTAATTCTAACTACCGCAATAATTTGTGGCAGTGTTTTATCAACTTCACTGTGGATGAGTGTTTTAGAAGACCATCATCGAAAAAGTATTCTGGGAAAGCTAAAAGCTTGGCTGAAGCTACCTGAATTTTAAAATGATGAAATCTTAGACTGTAATAGTACTGTCACCATCTGTAACTGTTAGTAAATATAGTTACTAAGCCTTGGGATCGTTCTCAAATTTGTATATATAGATAAGTATTTATATTTTTATAAAGAATAGTTAAGAAAAGATAAAATCATCTGAGAGATTGATAAGTAGTTGTAGTTTTATAAAGTATAATTAAGAAAAAGATAAACAAATCTAAGCAGTAATATAGGCTGAATTTGCCTCGAACAGTATCCGAAAAGGATAAAGTTCTAATTGTTTTAGATAAAAGACTATCTTAATTCTGTACATGCAAGTAACTTGCGGGTCAGGAGAAAAGGTAACAAAAGTGTAAATTTCCGAGTTGAAGAGGCAAATAAAGCCGTGGGTCAGTATCAACCTGCTCAGCTAAAAGGCTACAATGCAGAAGCGATCGCTCGCTACTACCGTTACCGTCCCTGGTTAGCCTGGGGGCGATTGCTGAGAATTCTCTGGTCTTTTGCAGGATTTATACTCAGTATAAAGTTGGATGAATGGCGAGATCAAGTTGAGCAAAACAAGGTAAAACGAGCTATTCAGCTGCGAAAACTGCTCACAGGTCTGGGCCCGACTTTTATTAAAGTTGGTCAAGCCCTTTCCACCAGACCAGACCTGATACGCAAAGATTTTTTAGAAGAACTGGTGAAGTTGCAAGACCAGTTACCACCATTCGATAGTGCGATCGCTTACCAAATTATCGAAACTGAACTAGACCGTCCGATTCCGGAAAGTTTTAGCGAACTGTCAGCGACGCCGGTAGCTGCGGCTAGCTTGGGTCAAGTCTACCGTGGTCGTTTAATCACTGGGGAAGAAGTCGCAGTCAAAGTGCAACGCCCCAACTTACGCCCTGTTCTCACACGCGACTTATATTTGATGCGCTGGGCGGCGAGTTGGCTAGCTCCTTGGTTACCGCTGAATCTCGGTCACGACCTGACTTTAATTGTGGACGAGTTTGGCACCAAGTTGTTTGAAGAAATTGACTATATTAATGAAGGTCGCAACGCCGAAAAATTTGCTATCAACTTCCACAACGACCCGCAGGTAAAAGTTCCCAGCATTTTCTGGCGTTACACCAATACCCACGTTTTGACTCTGGAATGGATTAACGGCTTCAAGCTAACAGACACCCAACGCATCCGGGAAGCAGGTTTAGACCCAGAAGCCATCATTCAAATTGGTGTTACCTCAGGTTTGCAACAGTTGTTAGAACACGGCTTCTTCCATGCAGACCCCCATCCAGGTAACTTGTTTGCCATGCCCGATGGTCGGATGGCTTACATAGACTTTGGGATGATGGATCAGTTGGAAGAAACCACCAAAGAAACGCTAGTAGATGCGCTAGTGCATTTGGTGAATAAAGACTACATTGATTTAGCCGAAGACTTTGTAAAATTGGGCTTTTTGACTCCAGACACAAATATTTGCCCGATTGTACCTGCATTAGAAGCAGTATTGGGAAACGCCATCGGTAAAAACGTCAGTGATTTTAACTTCAAAACTATCACCGATGAATTTTCGGAACTGATGTATGAATATCCTTTCCGAGTGCCGGCGAAGTTTGCTTTAATTATTCGTTCACTGGTAACTCAAGAAGGTATTGCCCTGAGCCTCAACCCGAATTTTAAAATCGTTGAGGTGGGTTATCCATATATAGCACGGCGATTGCTGACGGGAGAATCGCCAGCATTGCGGCGACGACTATTGAACGTGCTATTTAAAGATGGTAAATTCCAGTGGCAGCGGTTAGAAAATTTAATCGAAATCGCTCGTACTGATGGCAACTTTGATGTCGTACCCACAGCCCAGATGGGATTCCAATATTTGATGTCCGAAGAAGGCAAATTTCTCCGGCGACAGTTGGTCATTGCTCTTACTGAAGATGACCGCCTGCATACCGAAGAAGTCCAACGATTGTGGAACCTGGTTAAAGACGACTTAAAACCGAATCGTATATTAAATGTAGCGATCGGGATTTTAACAGAACTATCCAGAGAAGGCGCAGCTGCAATTTTACCAAAAGCTACATTCCTTGGGTCTTTTGTTGGAAACCAGTCAACCCCTGTGGGGAATTCAAAATTCAAAATTCAAAATTCAAATTCCTGAATTCTGAATTCTTCTTTTTAATCTCAACCAGGAGTTTCCATGTACTATTTCCCCTTGCAACCACCTTATTTTCTGTTACTTGTTGGCTTTCTCGCAGCCTTAACATCTGGTATCGCATTATCTGGGACATTGAAAGTAATTGTAGAGAAATGGTCGAGCGAACCTACAGAAAATGGTAAACCGCGTTCTTCATTGAAACAATTATTCGTGCCATTTCTCGGCATAACTGCTGGTGTTTGTTTATTTATGTCTTCAGGCTTAGAAATATTTGGTTTTCCTACCTTGCTAGCTTTAGGAGTTGGTTTACCAATTAGTCTGCTGACTTGTTTATTAGTGTGGTTACAGTTGGGAAGTATGCTCACCTTTGTCGAACGCGAAGGAATGCAATCTCTAGATTTAGATGCCGAAGGATGATGTAGAAGGCTTATAGCATTCCCCGTTCTATTGAAGTACAAGGTAGGGGCGCAAAGCTTCGCGCCCTTAAAAATTTTTGTAGTTTCACCTCCAAGGTCATCCTGAAGGGCTAGCGAGTCACCAATGACCTAGAGCAAATCCCTCTTAGCGCGGGCTAGAGAGGGATTTTGGGTATTGGGTATGGGGTTTTTTGACTGCTAGGTTAAATTACTTGCTTTCTTAACTGCTTCCTTTAACTCTTCAAAGGTAATACTACCGTCTTCGTCTGAATCATACTGTACTAGTAACTCCTGTGGGCTACTGGTATTTGTTTCTGATGAGACGATTGCACTTAAGCCAGGACTTAAAAAAAGATCATTAATGGAAACTTTGCCATCTTGGTCGCGATCTAAGGTATTAAAAAGAGATTGAAGCTCTTGCTCGGTTGCCATAAGTTTCTACCTGAATTAGTTTTTCAATTTAATATCTCATTAATATGTCAACATTAAACAAACTTATGTCCTTAGACGTAGAAACAGATATCGCTGTGGCTTAGATTCAGGTGTACGCTGTGATACAAGGTCTACAGCTGACTGAAGACAAAAGGGATACAGAGCCAATAAATTCATTTATGGACAATGTAAAAACAATTGTGCCGCGATGCGTCAGCACGAAGCGCAAAAGTCCTTGTTTCAAGATTTAGTAATTCTATCTTTGAAATTGCGGTAGTTTAGCTTAAGATTGTTGATTTTTTGCTGAATAAAACTGGTAGTAGATTTTTGTAAAAGTGTTAATTGGCTGGGGCGCGTAAAGGTTTGAGGGCGTTTTTCAGGTGATTTTAAATAGCGATAATATAAGAAAACGTCGCGGTAAGGAATATCAACGTCTTCACCTGCACAAAGGCGCGTAAAATCTGACGAAGATACACTCATATAGTGGAGATATGTTATGGGTGTTTCTTGGGCGTAAAGAATATTATCTACAACATTAAATTTAGAAGCCCAATGGCAACCCGTAGCACCTTCATAATTGGCGTAGTTATAGTAAGAAATTCCACTTTTTAAAACTAAATAATTAAGAACTGTTTGGTCGGAATCTGCCCATGCTAGGGCATCGGCTTCACCTGCTTCTAAACTTGCTAAGAGATTTGCTAAAGTAGCATCATCAAAAATATTCTTTTTAGAAGCAAACCAACCAGAACAAAAAATGCGATCGCTAATATTTTCTTGGGTAAAAATTCCTTGGAGTTTATCTTCTGTCCAATCAAAAATGTACTTCAAATCTGATTTATATTGAAAGTCATTCGTAATCCAATCATATCGATCTAATTTCTCATAAACATCATCTAGTGGTTTCATCAGGAGGGTATCTCCATCAAAGAAGATAAACTTGTCAAATGGCCCATCTAGACAACAAAGTTTTCTATGTCTTTCTATACGAAAATTCTCAGATAAGCCATATTCTCTCCAGAGTTTTAATGCTCTTGGATGAGCTTTCCAGATACGAGTACCAAATTCTTCCCAGCGGGCTATTGAAGCATAATCATCAAATAAGGTGACATTATCTCTAGTTGCTATCTCTGCCTTCACTTTGTCTAGTCGCTCATTGTATGGAATGACACAAACAGGAATTTTTCTACCTGCATTAGCTTCTATACTGTTGAGCAAAGCAACTAGTTGGTCGTATACTACATCATTGGCTAGGGTATAAATACCATCAATCATTGGGGGTACTCCTAATATTAAGTGCGAGTAGCGACAAAGGGAAACAAACGGCGAGTTAATTTTGGAATAAAGGCAAATTTACCTTCGTGAAGATAACGATAGTGTTCCCACAATTCCCAATAAGGACTACCAGCTTTAATCCGTGTCCCAGCCCAATGCAGATATTTTAGTCGTTGTCCTCGGTCATAGAGCGCGTAATCTTGCTGTTGGAAATTTCGCGAACCCGCCCAACTACCAGGTCCACCTCCAGGAATTTTGACGAGATTACCACGTTTGGCAATTAGCTTGAGAACTAAATAATTTAAAATTGGTTGGTCTGTCACTCCTTCGGAAAAATCAAAATATTCCCGATGCGCTGCACATTCGCGCAAAGTTTCATCCATCTGTTGTTCGGTAATTGTTCCTTTTTTAGAAGCCCAAAAACCGCTGTTGAAAACATCTTCAAGTTGAGCATCTGAAAAGATTTGCTGTTCTTTCACCAATGGCGAAAAAACATTTCGCAGCTTGTCATTGGCGTAGTGATAATCACAACAGAAGAAATCGATTTCTGCAAGTTTGTCTAAATTGTCAGCAATTTTTTCAAAAACGACAATATCTGTATCAATATAAATAAACTCATCTAAAGGGCCAAACCACGCCACCAATTTACGCATTTTATTTGGTAAGGCGAGAAAATCTCGATCAAAAATTTCACCGATGCGTTGGGTAAATTTCTCAATTAATTCTAAATCTGGGAAAATTTGCACATTGTGTAAGGTAGCAAGTTGCTCTGCTACCTTGTGATAATTTTCATTAAAAGGTATGAGATAAATTGTTACTTCTGGGTCATAGTAACGAATACTATTGAGTAAAGCGATCGCATTATCGATTACCCGGTCATTAGCAACAATATAAATTCCCCTGCTCATAAATTATCCTTGCTTGATTAACTTAAGTTTTTGCAAAGCTCTTGTGAATAAATTTGGTGTGGGAGCGTCATTATAATTCTTTGGAGGAGTTGTAAATACTGGACGCTTTTCCGGTTCGTGTAAATAACGATAATGAAGAAATAAATCTCGATAAGCAAAGTCAATATTTTCTCCAGCACAGACCGCTTGGGTGAGATTAGGAGGAATACCAATATAATGAATGTAAGTTAGCCGATTGCTTTTGTCATATAAAATATATTCTCGTTCTTCAAAGTGTTTTGAGGTTGCAGAACATCCTGTTTTTAGGTTATCTGGTAGTTCGCGAGCAAAGTTATAAGTAGAAAGCTTAGACCTCATCACCATGTAATTAATCAGTGGCTGTTCGCCAGCACCTTCATACAAAATCTCTGCTTCACCGTTTTGTAAATTGGATATCAGCCAATTTCTTTGCGTTGAATCAAATATCCCCCGTTTTGAACCATAAAAGCCAGAACAAAATATTTCTGAATCAATACGTTTTTGTTCAAAAACTTCTAGCAATTTTGGAGAATTAACATTGTAGATTTTACTAACGTCTTTGAATTGGAAATCATAGACCACAAAATCATGAGTATCTAGTTTTTCAAACACCGAATCAAGTGAATTCATCACCAAGGTGTCTGCATCTAAATAAATAAATTTATCGAAAGGCCCATCAAAAGCACAAAAACGACGATGAGCGCCATAAAGACGGAATTTACTGCGATTCAATCGTTCTGGTGCTGCTGAGAGCATAAATTGATCCCAGCGCTCAATTGATTCGCGATCGTCGTAAATAAATACATTAGGACGTTTAGCTATTTCCTCAGCAATTCGCTGTGTGCGATCGTCAAAAGGATAGATACAAACTGGAGTTTCTTTACCCAAAATTACATCAATACTGTTGAGTAAAGCCACCAGTTGATCGAAAACATAATCATTGGCTAGGGTACAAATACCATTCATAATTTATGAGTGTTGAACAACAAAGTCTGACAACCAGTTAAGCAGATTTAGTTTGTGTAAGATGATTTGACGTGCTTCAGCGATCGCATCTTTAGCCTGATACCAAGCATCAGGTGTTGCTGTGACTTCTTGGATGTAAGCAATGCCTTTTTCATCTAAACTGGGCAATCTTAAAAAACTCCCCGGTGGCAATAATTTATCAGCAGCTGGGCCACCATAATAAATTGGCAAACACCAAGCAAGCAAACTATCCCAAAGTTTCTCACTTACATACCAATTATTATCAGCATAGTTTTCAATTGCTAAATTGTAATAGTATGGCGCCATGCCATACCATTTATTACCCAATTCTCCCGATTTGTTCGCCCATTGTGGTAAATTGCGCCCATACAAATCAAACTTAATACCACTCGATTGTAGGGATTGTAAAAAGTCTAAACGTTGGCGATGATTGGCTGTACGGTTAATTCCTGAAGTAATCCAACTACATGGGGCAACTTTTTGGGGAGGTGGCATTTCATTCAAATCTTGAAATGTATTTGAATGATACCAAATAGCAGGCATATAATCTGGAGTAGGGGCAAAATCATCAGGCCCAGAAATGTAGCCACAATATTTCTGGGCTTCTTGATAATTCTGTGTAGTTATTTCTAAAACTTCGTCTAAAGGCGGTTCTCTTAGTAAATAAATAATCCGTTCTTTGGAAACACCACGCAGTAGAGAATCAACATTGACGACTGATTTTTGCTGGCGTTTGCGTAAGCTATCTAACCAAGATTGTTTCGGTGCTGGTTGGGGAAAATCAAATTGATACATTAGCAGAAAATCAGGTTTTGCTGCTATTGCTTGCATTTGCATATTGCCCCAAATTCCAAATTGATGCGGGGTTTGTTGCCAAAGCCAATCGGCTCTAGTTTCTAACCCTCGATAGCTGCTAATCATTCCTACTGTTTTCATGGTGTTTTTTATTTGAAAATAAGGATTTTTTAATTCACGCAGAGGCGCAGAGAGAATGAGGAGTTTATGTGGTTTTTTGTAGTGGGGGAAGTAGAGATTCATCAACGTAACTGAGGATTTTTGCAGCTCGATTTTCCCAAGAAAATTGTTTGACAAATTCGATGCTATCTGGATAACCTTCTATTTTTCGGGGATGAGTTTCTAAGACTCGCTTCAAACTTTCGGCGAATTTGTTGGGGTTATCTGGTTCACACCAAGCAGCTATGGCTTGGGTATTTTGAAATTCAGTTAATGATGGAATTTCTGTGGCGACAATGGGAGTTCCAGAGGCGAAGTAGTCAAACAATTTTAAGGGAGATGTGAAAGTTGCAGCTTTTCCTGAACAATGGGGGTGAGCTAAAACATCGGCTGCTTGTAGCAAAGATGCTAATTCGTGATGTAGGATATAGCCCAAAAATTTAATGTTGTGAACCTGTTTTTCTTGGATTAATTGCTGATAATGTTCGACTTCTATTGGCTTACCACCTGCACAGACAAATTGCACATTTGGCATTTCTTGAGCTACATCAATTAATACATCAATACCTTTAAATTGCTGTATGGCTCCTGCATAAACTACCAATTTTTGACTTTCATCTCGCAAGAGCTTTTGACGCCATTCTGCTGCTTTTTCTGGTTGTCTTTCCATGAATAAGCGATTAAAACCGTTGTGTAGCCTAATTACTTTTTCTGGTGGCATACCATTTTTAATCATGCTTTCCCGGATAGTTTCTACAACTGTGACGGCAATTTGTAACAGCGGATTGTTGACTATTTCTGGGTCGAATGGCTTTTCTTCGTGATGGTGATGTTCGTAAATGGCTGGAACACCATTTTTAATGGCAGCTTTGACAAAATTCCAGTTGCGACTATGGACGATTTTGGTAGTTGGAAGTATATGAAACGGTAAATAATATTTGCAGGCAATGGTGTTAGAATCTGTGAATTTGCTGGGAAAATGGTCAATTGGCCAAGGCATGGGTAAGGGCGCAACTTTTAATTTGTCATGGAGGTTGTAATACTTAATAAGTTCTGTTGGTGTTTTTTTAGGTTGAAAAGGACGCGCCAGATTAACTAGGTTTTTGGGATTTACTTTCTTGTCGAAGTATACCAAAACTGTGGAGTAACCCAAGTTAGCAGCAGCATTAGCAGCGTTTGTAGATTGCACTAAATGAGCCTCTGGCTGGGGTAATTCATCACCAATGAAGTAAATATAGTGTTTTTTGTTATTAGTATTTTTCATAATTTTAGGCGTTAATACTATCCTCAAATTTTTCTAAGTTATTAATTAGATATATGGCAGATTCGTAACTTTCAGAGAGAAATTGAATTTGTTCTTCGAGGCTATAAATTAAATTATCAGATAAAGAGCGGAGAGAGCTAAGAATGAGATTCAGAGAAGTCCGAAATTCGGCTGATATTTGATTAAAATTTTGATAATGGCTACTGATAACATTTTGATTCTGGTCAGAAATTGAAAGAATTTGCCCTCTGATTTGCGAGTTAATAACATCATCAAAAATATCAATGGTATTGAGAATTCTCCAAGCTGATTTGTAAGAATCTTCAATTAATTCTTGCCGTTCTTCGGCATCATCTACCAAATCATCAAGTAACAAACGCAAAAATCCAATCATTGAGTTCAATTGTGTCCGAATTTCGTGAGAGATGCGGAGTAAGCTTTGATTTTGTTTGGTAACAGTTTCAGGACGTTCGGCAAATTGCATTGAATAGAGGCGTGAGTAATAACCACCTTTTTGTAAAAGTTGTTCATGGGTTCCCACTTCTACTACTCGTCCTTGATCTAATACGGCAATTTGATCGGCTTTTTGGACTGTGGAAAGGCGGTGAGCAATTACTAACGTGGTACGATCGCGGCTGAGTTCATCGAGTGCAGCTTGCACTAAACGTTCGGAAACGGTGTCTAAAGCGCTGGTGGCTTCATCTAAAATCAAAATTTCGGGATTTTGCACTAATGCACGGGCGATCGCTAATCTTTGCCTTTGTCCCCCAGATAACATCACGCCGCGATCGCCAATTAATGTGTCAAATCCCTGAGGCAATTTGCTAATAAATTCATAAGCATTCGCCCGCTTGGTGGCTGTCATAATTTCATCATCTGTCGCCTCAGGGCACCCATAGGCGATGTTATTTTTTACTGAATCATTAAACAGAAAGGTATCTTGACTAACAATTCCCATGCGCCTACGCAGGGATACCACATCAAATTGCCGTAAATCGATGCCGTCAATGGTAATAGCACCAGCGATGGGATCGTAAAATCTCGGCAAAAGATCTGCTACCGTCGATTTTCCAGCACCAGAACCGCCTACTAATGCTAAAGTTGTGCCACGCGGTAAATATAAATTTACATCTTTGAGAACTAACTTTTCATGACCAGGATAAGCAAAGCACAAAGAATTAAAAGATACTCCCTCTTGTAATTTTGTGTAGGTAAGCTTACCGTTGCCCATGAATGGCTTATCATCCAAACTTAAAAATTCATTTGCCACATCCACACTAGCGGCGGTACTGGCAAAGTTGCTGCGAATAGTATTTAACTGAGAAAGTAATGGCAAAACTCGCAACAACACTAATAAATATGTCAAAAGTACGGTAGAAAGTGAAGAAACTTCATTAGCAAAAAAGGTTTTACTCAAAATTACAATCAGCAGCAAAGCTGTAATACCCATTACCTCACCTATGGGTGTGATTGCTTCTGAATTAACCTGAGATTGGAAATCTGCTTTTTCGCGATCGCGGATTAATTTTTTAATCCGTTGATATTCTTTTTCTTCATTTCCTGTAGCCTTAACTAACCGAATCCCGTTCAAAGTCTCTAGCACAGAAATTGAATATGCTTTCGACATTTCACTCAGCATCTTCCCAAAGATTTTAGAACGAGAAATAGTATACTGATTTACTAAAGTCACTAACGATAATAAAAGCGTAGCCGCAATAGTCAACTGCCAAGAAATAGAGAGTAATAAACCCACAAAAACTAAAATTGTGATTCCCAAAATCACTATTTTGACAGTACTACCTACAGCGCTGGCAGCACGTCCAATTTCTCCACCCAGGCGGTTGATTAAATCACCAACCTTGGTTTTGGCATAATAATCTATATCAATTTCTAGTAATAGTTTTAATCCCGTTTCTCGCATATCCGCTGTTAGCTTGCGAGTGAGAGAACTTGATGCTAATGCGCTAGCATAAGTAGCTAAATTTTTTAAAATAATTGTGAATATAATTGCCCCAGCCATTATCCCTATACGATAATTTTCTGGAGCATTATCAAACGGAGATATCATCTTGCTGAGGATGGGAGGCGCCGTAGTTAAATCTACTTCTTGCCCAACAATTTTTAAAACAATCGGCACAATTAAAGCTGTGCTAATACCATTAAATAAAGCTCCAGAAAATCCTAACAATATTGTCAGCAGAATCAAACCTGGATACGGTTTTGCGAATCTTAGTAGTAGTTTTCTGGTAGACATGGGGTATTTTGATTAATATGATTCACAACTGGGCAATTACTGACTTGAGTGTAGAAGCCATAGCCTCTATACTATAGTGTTCCACACATCTTTGTCTTGCCTTAATACCTTGCTGGTTTGCTGACTCTAAATTGTGAAAAATAAATTGAATTTTTTCAGCAAGTTGTTCGGGACAAGCAGGCTCAACTAAATAACCAGTATCAGCTACAATTTCGGGAATATCTCCAACACGCGTTGATAATATAGGTTTAGCCATTGCCATTCCATCTGTCAACTTCAGAGGAAATTGTGCGCGAGTTTCTGGAGTATTTCGCTGGGGAACAACTACAATGTGAGCAGCTGCTACTAAATCAGGCATAACATCAGCTGGATACTTTGGTAATTTGATAATCCAACGTCCCCATTGTTGTTGAAGCTGGCGATCGTAATCATCATAAGGACTACCACCTACAATCACCAATCTCAAGTCCGGCTGATTAATTTTATCAAGGGCGGTGAGAACATCTTCTAATCCTTTATAAGGTCTTGGCGCACCAGGAAACATTAAAACTCGATATTCGGATAAACCATAACGGTTTCTACTTGATTCAGCATCATATTGAGCCGGATCGAATAAAGAAGTATCTTTGCCATTGGGAACAAATGCACCGCCAAACCGCTGCTGCAAAAATTTAGTATGCACTGTCACAGCATCAGCCTGATTTATCAAACCTTCCATCCATTTAACATACAAAGGATGATGAGGATTTCTCAGTGCGCCGTCTGATTTTAACAAGTCTCTTATTAATTGTTTGGGTTCAGGATGATAACGCCAATCATCGCCGCCATGCCAACTCATTTCCCAATCATCTATATCTAAAATTAATGGCTTTTTACTGAATATTTTCTTGAGTATGGCAACTCCAAAACTCGCTGTTTGGGGTTTGATAGCATAAATTATATCTCCTGTAATTTTGGGTAAAAATTCGTGGACTTGTCCAAAAAAATCAGGAAAATTTTTACCTGGTAAATTGTAAACTTTTAAGTTTGGTGGTAAATTTCGATATAAATTATTTCCAAATAAAAACCCCATAATTTCAACTTCATATCCTAAATTTATTAGGGCTGTTGCTATCAAGTATGCACGTAAAATAGCTGCACTCGATAAATCTGAAACCAACAGGGATATCTTTGAAAATTTTTTCACTATTTTTTTACTAATTTTTATTTAGTACGCCAGGGATTTGTAACTTGATTCGGTAAAAATACTTTAGCCAATCTATCAAAAATCCTTGTGTATAAGGAACGGGTAATATTTTTAGCATACTGGGGGCGGTAAGGATAGGTACAGTGAAGGACTTTAATTTGATCTTCAACTTTATAAGCATCCTGCCATTTACTGAGATAATTATAGGTAGGCGGTAATATTTTCATATGAGGGCGGACAGATGCGATCGCTGAAGCAAAAGCCCCTTGGTCTTTTAAAAGCAATTTATCTTGATTATTTTTGACAATCTCAAAATAATATTGAAATTTATCAAAAAATACCTTGTTGATTTCTGCTTTACGAAAAGCGATAAAACCGCCATTATATTGCACGCTATCTGCTTGCAAAGGTAATCCTACAGATTGTAAAATTGGTAAAACATGCGGCAAAAGTTCTTCTTGTTTGCCACGCAATAAATTTGTTGCTTTAACAATAGAAGGTTGCACATCTTCAGTTAATAAGAAATCATATTCATCCATATACTCAAATACGTCATTGATATCGGAAAGCAAGCAAATATCTGAATCTAGGTAAATAGTTCTATCAAATTCCGAGGCAGCATAGAGAGCCAGCTTTGCTTGCCGTGATGCTAAAACAGTATTTTTATTCGTAGGGACAGGCTTTAAAATTACATTTTTGAAAGCCTTGAGCAAAGGATAGAGAACTGGTGGAACTTGGTCAATTAAAATAATTATTGGTTCCTGATGAAACTTTCTAACCGCAGCTAAGAAATGAATACAATCTTGAAAAGGATAAAGCCCAGTTAAAATTGTAATAAAGCCTCTAGTTTCTGTTGGCATAATTTCACTAAATTATGATTATTACTTGTTATTCATTTTCTGGAAATTATCTCAGGGAACTTTACTCTAAATGTCGTTATAGCTAAATACAATTAGAATACGAATTGGCAAAATTTAAAGTTAAAATTGACAATTTATTAATTTTAACAACCAAAAATAATCAGTTAAATCTAACTTTGAATTTGTAGATTTTCCCAGAGAAATTTTACTGATTAATTCATCTGAAGTTGGCTTTATTTAAGTATAATTACCGTAAAAGTACGGTTGTATATTATCATAGTTAAAATTGTACTAGAGCTATCATGAATCAAGTATAAATACTTGATATAGCTTGTATAAGTAGTATTATTACTTACTTAAATGTAGGATTGCTACTCAATACTAAACATTTATGTTGTAAGGGAGACAGAGGTAATGCAGGTAATCCGTCTGGAAGCACTCTCAGACAACTATATATTTTTGTTACACGACTCCAAACAAAACATCGCCGCTGTTGTCGATCCAGCGGAGGCTCAACCAGTATTAAAGAAACTGGCAGAACTAAAAGCTGAGTTGGTAGCAATTTTCAATACACACCATCATAACGATCACGTTGGTGGTAACAAGCGGTTAATGGAACAATTTCCGCAACTCATAGTTTATGGGGGAGGCGAAGATCGTGGTAGAATTCCCGGACAACGGGTATTTTTGCAAGAAGGCGATCGCGTGCAGTTTGCAGACCGCATAGCTCAAATCATCTTTGTTCCCGGACACACCCGCGCTCACATTGTTTACTACTTTCCTCCCGAAAAACCTGGTGAGACAGGCGAATTGTTTTGTGGCGATACCTTATTTTCTGGAGGTTGCGGTAAGTTATTTGAAGGAACACCCACACAAATGGTGGATTCTTTAAGCAAAATTCGCTCATTACCCGATGATACACGCGTCTGGTGCGCCCACGAATACACCCTCAGAAATCTGAAATTTGCTTTAAATCTAGACGGCGACAACACCGACTTACAAAAGTACTTCGAGCAAGTCCAAGCTTATCGGAATCGAGGAGAAGCTACCATACCCTCACTACTGGGAGTCGAGAAGCGCACCAATCCCTTTTTACGTTGGGATCACCCATCATTACAATCAGCTGTTAACAGGAACAATGCAGTCCAAACCTTTGCACGTATCAGGGAAATGAGAGATAACTTTTAGTTATTGGGCATTGGGCATTGGGGAGCCACTGCGTTGGGCGGCTTTGCCGACTTGAAGCAAGTGGCGTCATTGGGCATTAGTTATTCTTACTCCCCCTGCTTCCCCTGCTCCCTCATCCCTATGCCCCATTTCTTCAACTTTCTAAGGCGAATAGTTGCGATCGCCCCCTGCGTTTCGCTAGGATCTGTAAGCTTTAGGGTATTGGCAAAGCCGCTGGAAATACAGCATTGACATTGTGAACTATTCTGGCGAAACCCAAATTAATCATATCTTACAGGAAAAACGAAAAACGATGGCGAAGCGCGTGCAGTTAGTTTTAAATAAGGATATCAGCAAGCTGGGCAAATCTGGCGACTTAGTGGAAGTAGCTCCTGGCTACGCTCGTAATTATCTGATTCCTCAGAAATTGGCTACCCATGCCACTCCTGGTATTCTCAAGCAAGTAGAACGCCGTCGGGAACAAGAACGTCAACGGCAATTAGAACTCAAGCAACAAGCTGTTGAGCAAAAGGAATCTCTAGAAAAAGTTGGCAGCTTGACAATTCCCAAGCAAGTTGGTGAAAACGAAGCTATTTTCGGTACAATTACTGCTCAAGATGTTGCAGACGCAATTAAGGCAGCCACCGGTCAAGAAGTAGATCGCCGTGGTATCACCATTCCCGATATTAACCATCTTGGCACTTATCAAGCTGAAATCAAGCTGTTTTCGGAAGTAACAGCGCAAATTGATATTCAAGTCGTGGCTAGTTAAGTTAAGCGGGGGATGAGGGAGATGGGGACAATAAATAACTCCTAACACCTAACTGTTGTAGAGACGCGGTTAATAAGCCAGCGCCTTGCGTATTTTCCCAGGGCAGTCCGTTAAAGTCGGGAAACCCGCCCACACGGCTGCCTCCCCGTTGTAGCGACTGGCGTCGCGTCTGTACTCCTAACTCCCAACTAGCTTTCATCTCAAAACTAAAATCGTTTTATGGCTGAAGAACTGAGTTTTAAAGGCGATGGTAGCGATCGCTTACCACCCCAAAATATTGAGGCGGAAGAAGCGATTTTGGGGGGTATTTTGCTAGATCCAGAGGCGATTAGTCGAGTTAGCGATCGCTTCGTTGCCGAAGCCTTTTATATCAGCGCTCACAAAGATATTTATCAAGCAGCAGTCAGGCTCCACGCACAAGGCAAACCCACAGACTTGCTCTCTGTTACAAGTTGGCTGACTGACCACGATCTACTGACTCGCATTGGTGGCCGAAATAAATTAGCAACTTTGGTAGACCGTACAGTTTCAGCTGTGAACATTGACGCCTTAGCAGGGTTAGTGATGGAAAAATACCTGCGGCGACAATTAATTAAAGCTGGCAATGAAATTGTGCATCTCGGTTACGAAACAGAAACCGAATTACCAGTTGTTTTAGACCAAGCAGAACAGAAAGTTTTTGGCGTTACTCAAGAACGTCCCCAATCAGGTTTAGTTCATATTGCTGATACTCTAATTAATAATTTCCAGGATATTGAAGATAGAAATCAAGGCATCGCCTTACCTGGAATTCCCTGCGGATTTTACGATTTAGACGCCCTGACCAGTGGCTTTCAACGTTCCGATTTGATTATTGTCGCTGCTAGGCCTGCAATGGGAAAAACGGCCTTCTGCTTAAACCTTGCTCATAATATTGCCGCTTCTTATAAATTACCAGTTGCTGTTTTTAGTTTGGAAATGTCTAAAGAACAGCTGACACAACGTCTCTTAGCTAGTGAGGCACAAATTGAAAGTGGTTATCTGCGGAGTGGACGCCTTAGCCAAACACAATGGGAACCTTTAAGCCGTGCTATTGGTGTCCTTTCCGAGATACCAATTTATATTGACGATACGCCGAATATTACAGTTACACAAATTCGTAGTCAAGCAAGGCGACTGCAAGCAGAACAGGGAACTGAATTAGGATTAGTTGTAATAGATTACTTACAATTAATGGAAGGAGCAGGCGATAATCGCGTACAAGAATTATCAAAAATTACGCGTCAACTTAAAGGTTTAGCGCGTGAATTAGCTGTACCAGTTATTGCTTTATCTCAATTGAGTCGAGGTGTAGAATCTCGTACTAATAAACGCCCAATGTTGTCAGATTTACGTGAAAGTGGAAGTATTGAACAAGACGCAGATTTAGTAATCATGTTATACCGCGATGACTATTATAATTCTGATAGTCCCGATCGTGGAATTGCAGAAGTAATTGTAGCTAAACACCGTAATGGCCCAACAGGTACTATTAAGCTTTTATTCGATCCACAGTTTACAAAGTTTAAGAATCTAGCTCGACAAAATAACTATTTACCTGGTTCTAGTAATAATTATTTGCAAGGTTCCAACAATAATTATTTACCTGGTTCAAAAACTTAGTTTGACCAAATAGTTTTTAATAAAATGATTTAAATAAAGCATGGAGTATTGCTATTTATCTCCATGCCCTATGCCCAATTTCTACTTAACTCCTAGCAATTCCACATCAAACAGCAACGTAGCGTTGGGTGGAATTACGCCACCTGCACCACGCGGGCCATAACCTAACTCTGGCGGGATGATTAAGTTACGACGACCGCCTACTTTCATTGTGCTAAGTCCTTCGTCCCAACCTTTGATTACTTGTCCGACGCCGATTTTAAATTTGAAAGGTTGACCGCGATCGCGTGAACTATCAAACTTAGTACCATCTTCTAAAGTGCCGGTATAGTGAACCTCTACCGTTTGTCCACGTTCAGGAGTCGCCCCAGTTCCCTCTTTTATCTCAACGTACTTCAATCCAGAGGAGGTAGTGACGGCATTGGCATCAGACATAGTATCACTCGCAATTAAGATATTGTTTTCAGTTAAAATTGTGGGCGCTGGCGGCGTTGAGGTTAATTGGTCAGCAATGGCAGTATTCTGTTTACTGCCTACTTGCCCCACAACCAAAAGCACAACACACACCGCTATGAACGCCACACTCAGGAAAATTGCTTTCAAAATTCAGTTCTCCCTACTTAGGTAGCCTGGTCAAAACATTACCAACAGAACACATTTAGTTTAAATCAGAAACGGCTACCTAGCGCCAAAGCTTATTTTCTAAATCCCGCACTTGACGCTCTAAACGATCAATTCTACCCCGAAGTTCGTCCACTTCCGACTGACGAGCCACCCCCAAATCCTGCATCATATTTCGCATCTGCCGTTGCATCTGGACGTCCCAGTTTCCTTGCTCCGACTTTAACTGCTGGGCAATATCATCTATAACTGCTTTGGCTTGTTCAGGATTGAGTTTACCATCCTTGACCAAATCATCACTGACTTGCCGCAATTTTTCTGCCACTATAGACGTTGTGCCAATACCCATCATCATTAGTTGTTGCAACCAGTTGTTGCTGTCCATACTCCGTATCCTCTTAAATTTATTTCAAACACCCGACCTTAGCTCCTGAGTGTACGCGATCGAGCTATGCTAAAAGCGTAGTTACTCTAGCCTACAACTCTATTCTGGCAAATTAGCGAATACAGGCATCAATGGATGTGGTTATAGAACTCCTCAAGTTTAAAGTTGCCCCTGATTTACAGGAAAATTTTATCCAGAAAGATGCAGAAATTTGGACAACAGCACTAGCTGAGTATCCTGGTTTTCTGGGTAAAGAGGTTTGGCTCAACCCCAACGACCCCTCAGAAGTTATTTTCGTTATTCGTTGGGAAACTTTTGAACACTTGGACGCTATACCCGAACAAGAGTTAGAAGCTATTGAAGCAAAGTTCGTCCAAGCAGTGGGAAAATTTTATCCAATTGTGGAGTCTGCGGAGTATCAAGTTTTGAAAGGATTGGCTCACTAGAAGTCGCTACTACACAAAGCTTAGCCCACAACAACTATTTAGCTAGATGCTGGTTGTAATACATTCTTTAACAACCTGTAGTCATTCGCACTAATTATAGCTACGATAAAACTTGTGTAAATTTTTTATCTTCGAGCTACAGTATTGCTGATTATACAGGTAAAACTACCAGCATGGAAACTGAAGAGTTAAAGTTTGTCTTAAAGTTATTGGGATTTAATGATTATCGAGCAGAACTTAAGGCCTTTGATAGTTTTAAAACCGAGAGAAATAAAATTTGTAAAGCATTGGGCGATCGCGAACTGGTAGACTATACCCGCGAGATTACCACAGTTAAAATTTTACCGCCTGGTCAAGCGGTACTCAAAGATCCAGCCCAAGTACCCATTGCAGACAAAGAACTCAAGGTACTAGAGCAAATCGCTAAAGCTTCCGGTAAAATCGCTCCCAGCAAAATCACTTCAGCCAAAAAAGCTGCGGAACGAGATGAGATATTACAGGTGTTGAGCGATCGTGGTTTGATTGAAGTTGAGAAAGGAATTAAAAAATCTAAAGCTGAAGTTTGGCTGACTAAAAGAGCAATTGAGTATTTACGGGATGACTATAACCCTAACAAAGGTGTTCAACCTGCCATTAGCTTAGAACTTCTAGGTAATTACCTACGCTTTTTACGAAAAACTCTGCGCATGAAGCCAGAGGAAGTTTCTACTGCGCTACCTAGCGTCAATACCGCTGATAAACAAATCAGTGATGAAGAAATTTTACAAATTATTGAGAAATTAGACCGAGAATTGGGTACTGACAATTATTTGCCTATTTTCAATCTGCGGGAGAAATTACAACCGCCATTGTCACGGGATGAATTAGATAAAGCTTTATATCGTTTGCAAGGGAGCGATCAAATTGATTTGAGTTCTCTATTAGATCCGACACCCTACACTCCAGAACAAATTGATGCTGGAATTTTACAAAAGGTGGGTGGTTCGCTTTTCTTTATCACTGTGAACTAACAATACAGACACTTTTTTCCTCAACATTAAGTTTGCTCAATTATCCGAATTAATTATGGCATCTATCAACGACATTATTAAACGCGAGGTTAACCCGTTTGACCTAGTAAATTTGAAGACGGGTAATTTTTGGGGTCAAAATCAAGAATTAGAGTCTGTGGTCGAGTCAATTCATCAAGAGGCAATAACAGAAATTGAAGGATTTCTTGATTTAGTAGCTAGAGATAATCGTAGTCGTACTGTTTTACTTGTAGGTGATGCTGGTTCTGGCAAAAGCTATCTTTTAAGTAGACTAAAACGCACCTTTAACTCAAAAGCCTTTTTTGCTTATATAGGACCTTGGGTTGATAACGATTATATGTGGCGTCATCTGCTAAGGAATACAGTTGATAGTTTAATTCAAGTACCAGAAGGACAGGAAGAGTCTCAGTTAATACTGTGGCTGAAAAATTTATCTGTTTTCACAAAAACCAATCTGAAAAAGCAGCTTTTTAATGATAGCTTTTGGCAATTATTATTAGGCGATCGCCAAAAATTTATTAATCATCTCAAAAAGACCTATTTAAAAGCAGGTATCTACAATCCTGATGTTTTTTTTGGAGTGTTACACGATCTCACAGATCCAGAACTGTACCCTTTAGCCTGTGAATGGTTAAGAGGAGATAATTTAAGCGAAGAATCTATGCAAGCTTTGAGACTTAGACACTGCATTGATGCAGAAGACGCAGCAAAGAATATTTTAGCTAATTTTGGTAAAATATCTACTGCAACTCAACCGATTGTTTTATGCTTTGACCAAGTTGAAACACTGCCAAGTTGGCCTTCTAATCCTCAAGCTTTATTTAATATTAATACTACTATCCACAGCGAAAATCTGAAAAATTTTCTCATTATTATCAGTATAGTTACCAATGGTTGGAAGCAAAGTTACCGTTACATTCAACAGTCAGACAAAGCCAGAATAGAGCGATTGATATCACTAAAATCCATTGATTTCACTCAAGCAGAAGCACTTTGGGCTTACAGGTTACAACCTCTACATCAAGAAGCTAATCCTAAACCTGATTTACCTATTTTTCCTTTGAATAGACAATTGTTAGAGGAAAACTTTCCTGGCGGTAAAACTATGCCAAGAAATGCGTTTGTTCTTGGCAGATTAGAGTATCAAGAATATAAACTTTCATTGATTGATCACCCTAACATACCGGATAAAAAGCCTCTACTTACTGAACAAGAAAAAGAACAAGCTGAATTTCAATTACTGTGGCAGCAAGAATATAAAAAAGTTCAGAGTAAGATAGATAAAATATCTCTTTTAGCAGCACCCGATCTCATCAAAATGGTGCAAGAAGCTTTAGAAGCATTAGAAGTACAGGCAATTAAATCTAAGCTTATCAACGGTACTTTTGCAAGCTATTCACTAAGTTATCAACTGCCATCTAAACGAGAAAATATAGGAATAGTCTGGACAGAAGATGGTAATATGAGAAGTTTTTTTAATGTGATGAATGCTTGTCAAAAAACTATTCAACAAAATCTGTGTCAAAGCTTATATCTCATTAGAATTGGAAGTGTAGGAAATGCAAAACTCGCTGGATATAAAATCTATAGTCAGATTTTCACTGGCACTAAGCATATTCACATTAAACCAAATCTTGCTTCAGTTCACTACTTAGTGACATACCATAGCTTAGTTAATTCTGCACAGGCTCAGGAATTAGTTGTTGCTGGTAAAGTAATATCTTTACCAGTATTACAATCTTTAATTCGGGAGTCGAAAATTTTGGAACAATGTACTTTATTGCAAAATTTAGGAATTGTTACTAAGCAAAAACCCGCTCCAGATCCGAGAACTAAAGATTTGCGAGAAGTCAAAGATTTTTTATTAAATTTAGTAAAAACTCAAATATTTATGGGAGTACCAAGTTTAATTAAGGAGGCTAGTAGTCGATTTACTTTTGTTGAAGAAACTGATACTCGGCATTTAATTGATCTATTATGTCAGGAAAGAAAAGTGAAAATTATTGACACGAAAGCCAAACTACAAGACCAATTAATTTGTTTAATAGCTCATAGATAGCTGTTGATTAAATTTTAGCCAATGCACTACCTAACACAAGCTGCTGAAATACAGACACAAATTGCAAAATTCGCCTTGGCTAAAGTGCTATGGCTAGATACAGAAGTAGCTAACTGGAATACTCCATATCCCAAACTATCATTAATTCAGATATTAGCAGAACCCACAGATTCTACAGGACATTTTGCTTATGTTTTCGATGTGTTGAATAAACCTGATTTGATTGCATTGTTTATTCAGCAAATTATGGTTAATTCGCAAATTGAGAAGGTATTTCATAATGCAAGTTTTGATTTAAAGTACTTGGGTGAAAAATCAGCACAAAATATTACCTGTACCCTGAAGTTAGCAAGAAAGATTACCCTCAAAAAGTTACAAACATCGAATTTAAAGCTGAAAACTTTAGCAGCCGAACTTTGCCAATTTTCTCATGTCGATTCAGAAGAAGGTAGAAGTGACTGGGGAAAGCGTCCTTTGAGTGAGAAGCAGCTACATTATGCAGCAATGGATACAGTTTATTTGGCTACTGTTCATCGCCGTTTATTAGAAATTTCTAGCCCTAATTTTGTAACTAATATTTTTAATATTATGCCTGATGATTCAAAAAATACATCTTTAACAGCTACTAAAGTCAGAGTTGCGTTTGAATGTCCTCGGCTATTTTATTTACATCAAAAATTTGGCGGTAATACTTTATTTACACCACAAAATAATCAAATTGGTATTGGTAATAGTTTTCATAATTTGGCTGATATTTTTATTAAATTAGCTGTTAGCGAATCAAGATTTACAGAAATATTCAAAACTAGTACATCTCAATTAAACATAGACGAAATTGCCTCTCTTCTGCAACAGCTTTTTTATGAAATTAAATTTTCTACTTATCTAGAAAAAGCTATTGAACAAGATGCAAGTGCAGCACAACCACTGTACAAAGTTTGGCAAGGATTACAAGGATTAATCCGACGCTTTGCAGAATTACTTGTTGTTAATCGACGTTATTGTAGTGCAGAAGCAGTTATTCGCAACACTTTTGTTTCTCAAGAACGTAAGCTTGAGCATTATTTTCAATTACCTGATGGCACACAGCAAAGGGTAGGAGGTGAATTTGATTGCTTGGTCTATAATTTTGAAGTTAAGCGTTTGTGTGTGCTTGAATTTAAAACTTATCAGCCAGTAGACCCATCAGCACAATTGGCTCAAGTTGCTCTTTATAGTTATATGCTTTGGCATCAGAAAAAAGTAGCAGTTGATTCGGCAGTTTATTGTGTTTTGCCAGAGTTTAAAGAGTATCAATATTCTTGGGAACAGTTAGAAAATACAGTGCATCAATTGATTCCCTATAAATTACACCAGATGCAGCAATGGCTGACTTGGGAACCACCTCATCCCAATTCGCCACCGCCAACAACTCAGCCTTATCTGTGTGAAATTTGTCCGCAGCAGCAGAAATGTCAAAATTTTTTTGTTTCGTCTAGTTTACCATCTAAAGATAAGAAGAATGGCGGGCAAGATGCCCACCCCACAAGAACAAATTCTGTTAATGCTGATGCGATTGGTGAAGAGTTGGTTACTACTTTGCAATCATTTGGTATTAGTGTAGATTATCACGGTGCTGCTGTTGGGCCGGCTTTTATTCGAGTGAAACTCAAACCACATCTAGGCGTGAAAGTTAATGCGCTTTTGAAGTTGTCAGCGGATTTACAAGTGCAGATGGGGTTAGCAAATCCGCCGTTAATTGCGCCACAAGCTGGTTATGTAAGTGTTGATTTACCTCGTCCAGATCGGCAAATTGCGAGTTTTGAAAAGTATATTCAGCCGCAATTTTTACCTCCAACGATACCTGTAAAAATTGCGATTGGGGTGAGTATCGAAGGAGAGTTGATAGAAGCTGATTTATCTGATGCGAATACTTGTCATTTTTTAGTTGGTGGTACAACTGGTAGTGGGAAGAGTGAATTTTTACGATCGCTCCTTCTCAGTCTCCTGAATCGTCACTCTCCGCAACATCTGAAAATAGCCCTAGTTGACCCCAAGCGAGTCACATTTCCAGAGTTTGAGAAAATGCCTTGGTTATATTCACCAGTTGTTAAAGATAGCGATCGCGCGATCGAACTGATGGATGGATTAGTCGCAGAGATGGAATCGCGTTACCATCACTTTGAAAAAGCTGGGTGTGCCGATTTAAGTACTTACAACCAACGCTCCACTCAGATTTTACCTCGTATTGTCTGCATTTTTGATGAATATGCCGACTTTATGGCAGAAAAAGAAATCCGCATATCACTAGAACAAAGTATTAAACGACTCGGAGCAATGGCACGAGCCGCTGGAATTCATCTAATTATTGCCACTCAACGCCCAGAAGCCAAAGTTGTTACACCAATAATTCGCTCAAACTTACCAGGACGAGTTGCTCTGCGTACCGCCAGTGAAGCAGACTCAGCTATTGTCTTGGGAGGAAAACAAACAGCAGCAGCTTATCTATTAGGCAAAGGCGATTTACTGTACCAAATAGGCGCTCAAATCCACCGCTTACAAAGCTTATTCGTCAAAAATATTCAACTGCCATCAGCATAAAAGATATTGTACAAGTCATATTCAATACTTGAATCCTCCTTTTAGAGGAACATAGCGGAAGTTGTAGTAATTCTTCGCGCCACTGCTTGTTATTGGAACTTTGTAAAAAACTAGTACCAAATCAGGCTAAAATTCTGTACAAGCTAATGTACTGAGTTATTGCAATACTTTTTGTAAAGATTGTCATTGGTTATTGTTCATTAATCATTTGCAAAAGACCAAGGACAAATGACAAATATTAACTTTTGAAGTATGAACTTATTTCGCGTCAAACCTCCGCAATTATCACGCCGCAAATTTTTACAAATATCTGGAGTTTCCGGCGTAAGTTTTTTTATTGGTGGCTGTGGAACACCTATATTTGAAGATGTTGTCGGTAAAATTTCTGAACCACTTAATCAGAAGGTAGAAAAGTTAATATTTCAACCGCAAAAGCTTGTACCAGAATTTTCTTTAAGTGAAATTGAACCAGAAGCATTAATAGTTAATAGCTTTAGATATAATCCAATTATTGATTTAGAAAAATATCGTTTAATTGTTGATGGTGAGGTTAACAATCCTCTTAACCTCAGCATGAGAGAAATTCAAGGTTTACCGCTGACTTCTATGATTATTCGCCATATTTGTGTGGAAGGTTGGGCTGCGATCGTTCAATGGGGTGGTGTACGTTTGCAAGAAATTATTGCCCTTGCTCAACCTAAGCCAAATATCCAATATGCTTACTTTAAATCAGCTGATGGCTACTATGAAAGTTGGGATATCGCTTCAGCGTTACATCCCCAAACTTTGTTAGCTTATCAAAAAAATGGTGAGACTTTGCCAGTAGAAAATGGTGCGCCTTTGCGTTTAGCTTCACCAATTAAACTGGGTTACAAGCAAAGTAAATGGGTGACTCAAATTACACTAACAAGTTATTTATCGCCTTTTAAAGGCTATTGGGAGGATCAAGGTTACGAATGGTTTGCAGGAATTTAGATAGTTGTGAGTGAGGAGTTAGGAGTTTAACTTTTACAATAAATAAAATTACAAATTGCTAAATATATAATTTTCTACGAATTTTCTGTATCTTTATTACATGATGGTAAAAAGTATTATGTTTGTCATTTAAATAATTTATCCTTTTTTAAAACCGAAAAATATGAACTTTTTTGATAAATTGAATCAACAAATTTTGCAAAATCAAAGCTTATTATTTGTAGGACTCGATCCTAATCCAGAGATGATGCCTACTCGTTATGAATCTGAAGATATCATTGCTGGTTTATGGGAGTGGTTACAGTTCATTATTTCTGAAACGTCTGATTTTGTTTGTGCTTATAAACCGACACTTGGCTTTTATGAAGCGTTAGGTATTCCAGGTTTAGAACTACTGCACAAAACTTTAGCAGCTATTCCATCTCACATCCCAATTATTTTAGATGCCAAACACAGTGACTTAAATACAAGTAGCATTTTTGCTCGTACTGTGTTTACACAATGGCAAGTAGATGCAATCACTCTTAGTCCCTATACAGGACAAGATCATGTAGTACCTTTTTTGGTCTATCCTGATAAAGCAGTGTTTATTTTATGCTGTACTTCTAATCCAGGCGCAGAAGCTTTACAGCAGTATCCAACAAAGGAATCACCTCTTTATTTGCAAATAGTAAAAGAATCCAAAAATTGGGGAACCCCAGAACAATTGGGTTTGGAAGTGGGAACTACAAACTCTGAAGTTTTGGCACTTATTCGAGCAGTTGCTCCTGAAAGAATTATCATGGCGCGTAGTATTTGGGCAGAGGAGACAAACCTGAGGCAAATTTTAGAAGTAGGCTTGAATACTAACGGTGATGGTTTGCTGATTCCTGTTCCTCAAGATATGTTGGGAAGCCCAGAATTATCTGAGGAAATTCAATCTTTACGCGCAGAAATTAATCAAATAAAAACTGAAATTATTCATGAAAATTCTACTTGTTCTGTGTGGTTTCCTGATGTTTGTTTGCTAAATCAGCATCCCCAACAGGATTTGATTTTACAACTTTATGACATTGATTGCATTATGTTTGGTAACTTTGTCCAAGCATCGGGAGCCGTATTTCCTTACTATATCGATTTACGCAAAATTATTTCCAATCCCCAAGTTTTCAATCAAGTTCTGACTGCTTACGAGGAGATTTTGAAGCATCTCAATTTTGATAGGTTAGCTGGTATTCCCTATGGCTCTTTACCAACTGCAACTGGTTTGGCTTTACGCCTTAATTGTCCGATGATTTTTCCTCGCAAAGAAGTAAAAGCCCACGGAACTCGAAGAGTAATTGAGGGTAATTTTCATTCTGGCGAAACAGTTGTCGTAGTTGATGATATTCTCATCAGTGGTAAAAGTGTGATGGAAGGAGCAGAAAAGTTAGAATCAGCAGGATTAAATGTTAATGACATTGTAGTATTTATTGACCACGAACAAGGTGTGAAAGATAGGTTACAGCAAAATGGTTATCGCGGTCACGCAGTTTTAACTATTTCGGAAATTACTAATACTCTCTATCAAGCAGGAAGAATAAATGATGAGCAATTTTTAGCTTTTACTGAAAGTTAGGATTGGACTAACGGTTGAGGAGAGTCGGGAAAGATTTTGTTGTTTTACCAAATTGATTAAATATGAATTTTTCGCTCAATCAACTACTTAGATGGTTAATTTTGACGCTGCTATTTCCTTTAGTTTTTCTCAATATTTGGCTAGCATTCTGGCTTTTTCAAAGTTTGCAACCTGTAGTGACAATTCTTTTATTAGCTACTTTACTGGCATTCATTTTAAACTTCCCTGTTGCCATTCTTCAACGGCAAGGTGTTAAACGCACCTATGCAGTAGCTTTAGTTTTTATAATAGCATCAGTAATTTTTGTAGCTTTGGGTATTATTTTATTACCTATTGTTTTAGAGCAATTTAATGAGATGGCTAAAGTCCTTCCTCAATGGATTGATTCTAGCGAAGAAAAACTAGAGATTTTAAGTCAGTGGTTTTCTAGCCATAAATTAAATGTAAATTTCAGACAATTATTAACACAATTTACTGAGCAATTGCCCCATGAATTAGAGTTTATTTCAGACAAACTTTTAAGCATTATTATTGATACAATTGATAATATATCTGAGGCACTAATTATTGTAGTGCTGGCTTTTTATCTATTGTTAGATGGGCCGAGAATTTGGGAAGGATTATTTAATAGATTACCTGGAAATTTTGCTCATAAAGTCAGCCAGTCGATTCAGCAAAACTTCCAAAATTACTTGATTGGTCAGGGGACTTTAGCTTTGTTGATGGGAGTTTCAGAAACACTAGTATTTTTTATTTTTCAAGTCCAGTTTGCTTTACTATTTGGTTTGGGGGTTGGGCTGTTGAGTTTAATTCCCTTTGGTGATGTCGTTAGTCTTGTTGTAATAACTTTAATCATAGCCTCACATAACTTTTGGTTAGCAGTGAAAGTTTTTGTGCTAGCTGTGGTAATTGACCAGTTAATCGATCAGGCGATCGCACCTCGTCTTTTAGGTAAATTTACTGGCATTCGACCAATATGGGTATTAATTGCTCTGCTTATCGGCACCAATATTGGTGGAGTTTTAGGTTTGGTAATTGCCGTACCTGTAGCTGGTTTTATTAAAGATGCAGCAGAGGGTTTTTCTAAACCTGGTGATTCCGAGAATGTAGTTGCAGCTGAACCACCATCAGAATTGTTGACAGAGGAATCACTTTCGCAATGAGCCATTAGTTATTTTAAAATGAGCAATGACTATTGCTATAGTTGCTTATTTTTCTGTCTTCAATTCTTCGCGTTGCTTGCTATATTCTCGCAGTTGTTTCAAGAGGTTTTCTTGGGATGAATTAGGGATAGACTGATTAGGGATTAATTCAGGGTTCGTAGTGCTAGTCTGAAGATTTGGAGGTTCGTTAATTGCATAAACGTTAGGATTTTTCTGAGATTCTATGTTTGGTAAAGTCAACTTCAAAAGCGGTTTTTTATCAGACATTTGCTCTTGAATTACTACTGGCGGACGAATTATATTATTTGGTTTGTTCACAGCAGTTTTTACCGAATCTAGAGTAGTAGCAACCTGGACTTGCTGTTGCATCTGTTGTGTAGAAGATACTAAACTACTTAGACCATTTACGAGTTGCCGAAGATTTTGTCGGAACGTAGGATCGCCTGTCAATTCATCCAAATCAGATGTAATTTTTTGCGTATTTTCAAAAGTGACCCGTGCTGAATCTAAAGTTTGTTGCAATACCACAATATTCTTTGGATCGTTTAAGGTTTTAGAAGCATCACGTAAATTAGCTGAAGCTTGTGCCGCATTGTTAGATAGGGCTTCTAAATTGTTTAGTAATTCTCCTTTAGTCAAGCGATTGACAGCTGGTGATAGGCTACTAACCGTAACACGTAATTGATTGCTGGTTTCGGTAATATTGTTCAGCGCACCAACCAGTGAAGAACGATTTGTTGTCAACAAATTATCTAGGTTGTTTAGCAATCGATTCGCTTGAATTGCAGTGTTGCCGAATTGATTTACTGTTTCAGTCGCGGATACATTAAGTTCGTTAGTTGCCCGCTGCACTGAATTAGCAGTAGCTGAAAATGCATTTAATTGTTGCCGCAAGCTTTTTGTCAAAGCTTTTAAATCCTGACTTAAATCTGTGAAACTGCTTGCTGCGACTGTCGTGGCTTCCAAAACTCCATTGACATTTTTATAAAATTTTGGATTGTTGTATACATTAGTTAGTTCAGTTGAGCTACGGATTAGTTCATCAACACTGATACCAACCTGACCTGTTAACCGAGAGCCATTACAAATTATCAGGCTCGAATTACAATTTTTCTCTAAAGGTTTCGCGATCGCAACCCCAGCAGGAAGAGTTGTTTTTGGTGTGATGTCAATAATACTTTCGCTAATTAGTCCGCTTTGATTAGCTTCTATCACTACATCGCGGGGAATAATCAGGTCTCTTTGGACAATTTGAATCTCGACATCGATGACATTTGCTCCTGGTTTTATCTGGGAAATATTTCCTACTTTAACGCCACGATAGCGAACTGGCGTTCCCTTTTGCATTCCTCCAGCGTTAGCAAATTCGATAATAGCTTTGTATGTACCGCTAGTAGCATTTAATCTATTTATCCACAGGAAGAGTATTCCAAATACTCCTAGCCCTAGCAGGAATAACAATCCCACAGAACCTTCTCTAAATGTTCGCCCAGACGCGAAGCGGCTTGTCATTAAACCTCGCATTTTTCCCTCCATCCAATAATTAGTTATAAGTTAAGAGTTAGGAGTTAAGGCTTAGGTGTTAAGAGTCAGGAGTTGAATTTCACTCTTAAGTTTTAACTTTTAACTCCTAACTTTTTAACCGACGACCTGAATCGGTCCTTTGACACTTCCACTAATAAATTGTTTGATCAAAGGATGTTCTGTGCTGTATATTTCACTAACTGTGCCCTGCCACTGTACTCTACCTTCATAGAGAAATATAAGTCTATCAGTTGTACGGCGTATAGTACTATCTTGGTGGGTAACAACAGCATAAGTGCTACAGACTCCATGTGTACATTGCAAACTGCGGATTAAATCTTCTATTACTGTTGAAGCAATGGGATCGAGTCCGGCTGTTGGTTCATCGTAGAGTAAAACTTCTGCTCCTTCTTTTGGATTATCAGGGTTAGCCATAATCGCACGGGCAAAACTGACTCGTTTTCGCATTCCCCCGGAAAGTTCGGCTGGGTAAAGGTCGCTTATTCCTGCCAAGCCTACCATTTCCAATTTTTCTTTTACCAGATCTCGAATGCGCGATCGCGGTAACTTTGAATTTTGATAAAGTAAAAATCCCACATTCTCCTCCACCGTCAGCGAATCAAATAATGCTGCTTGTTGAAACACCATACCAATACCAACCGACTCGCCGCCATCCTCAATCAAACCCTCTCGTCGCACTCCTTGAACATAAATTTCTCCTTCATCAGGAGCTAGTAACCCCGCTATCACTCGTAAAATTGTCGATTTACCAGTCCCCGATGGCCCAATAATTCCTAGTGCTTCTCCCCGGTAAATTGTCAAATCTACGTTATCTAGAACTTTATGGCTACCAAAAGATTTAGAAACACTTTTGAGTTCAATTAATGGTTCAGTCATTGCTCATTAGTCATTAGTCATTAGTTATTGGTCATGAGTCATTAGTTATTGGTCATTAGTCATTAGCTATTGATCATTAGTCATTAGTTATTGCTAATTGACAAATGATAACGGACGATGGATAAATGACAAAGCGCAAAGTCTGAGCGGCGGTATCCAGCGAACAGAACTTTGTAAGAGAGGACAAATTACTAATGATCCCTTGATTGTACAGAGCAAGCGGATTGATCCGTTAGTCCATCGAAAATCTTAAATCCGTCTTCAAAAGCTTTGTTCAGAGGAAACCTCCGCTCAAACTTTTCGCAAAATCGAAAATTGCCTGACAAATCACAAAGGACAAATATGCCCAATAGTGATGTCATAGTTATTGATAGGGGATTGTGTAGTAGACGATCGCTGTATGATTAACATTCTAATTAGCAAACTTTATTTTTTTAGCACAATATTCAGTTAAAAAGTTTAACATCGCAAAATACCTCAACGTCGGGTTGACGAAGACACCGTAGTAATTGAACGCCCCAAAGTAATTGAATATCTCAGTAACGACAAACCCAGACTCCAGTTTCCTCGGGACATCACATCAGCAAAGCAATGATTCAACTGAGGCATCAAGCACTGGCTCAACCATAGCTATCCGCTAACAGCACCCTTGTATAATCAAAAATCTTAAGTTGGCAGGTGGCAAAATTATTCACTAACATTGGAAAAAATACTGATAAAAATCAACTGAGAGATAATGACTACCCACTCAGAACAATTTGCAAGTGATAATTCCTCTGGTATATGTCCAGAAGCCCTGGAATATATGATTAGGGCTAATCAGGGTAGCGTTCCTGCCTATGGAAATGATGAATGGACTCAAAAAGCCGCAGATTATTTTCGGGAACTCTTTGAAATTGACTGTGAAATATTTTTTGCCTTTAATGGTACAGCAGCAAATTCTTTATCTTTAGCTGCACTTTGCCAGTCATATCATAGTGTTATTTGTCATGAAACAGCGCACATCGAAACAGATGAATGTGGCGCACCAGAATTTGCTTCTAATGGTTCTAAACTGCTACTTGCTCAAGGTAAAAATGGCAAGTTAACATCACAAGCTATAGAGGCAGTTGTCACTCGGCGTAATGATATTCATTATCCCAAACCTAAAGTTATTAGCATTACACAATCAACTGAATTAGGAACTTTATATTCTATTGAAGAACTTCTACAAATTAAAGAAGTTGCGAAAAAATATAACTTAAAGATTCACATGGATGGCGCTCGTTTTGCCAATGCAGTTGCCGCGATAAATAAAAGTCCTGCTGAGATTACTTGGAAATCTGGCGTGGATGTGTTGTGTTTCTGTGGTACTAAGAATGGAATGGCATTAGGTGAAGCAATTATTTTCTTCAATAAGGCACTAGCAGAGGATTTTGATTATCGGTGTAAGCAAGCAGGTCAACTAGCCTCAAAAATGCGGTTTATCTCTGCTCCTTGGTTGGGTTTATTAGAAACTGGTGCTTGGCTAAAAAATGCTAGACATGCCAACCAATGTGCTGAATATTTAGAAAATCAGCTATTAAATATAGAAGGCGTTGACTTGATGTTTCCTAGAGAAGCCAATGCAGTATTTGTCAAATTACCCGAACAAGTTATTCATAGTTTAAAAGCTAAAAAATGGCAATTTTATACATTTATCGGTGTGGGAGGAGTCCGTTTTGTATGTTCTTGGAATACAACTAAATCCAGAATTGATGAATTGATTGATGATATTAAAAACGCAATTGTTTTTTAAGCCTCTTGCCTGCTATAAATAAGCTTTGCACCAATCATCAAACTGGACGACAACCAGACAAGATTTCGTGCATCTTCACGACTTGTCCAATTACTGCGATCGCTGGCGCACCAAATCCTGTTTCCTCGACTTGCTGGACAATTGTCTCTAATGTCCCAATTAATTCTTCTTGTTCTGGGCGCGTACCCCAGCGCACCAAAGCAATGGGGGTTTCTAAAATCATCCCAGCCTTAGTTAATTCTTCCACAATGTATGGCAAATTGTGAATTCCCATATAAATCACAACAGTTTCGGAACCGTGGGCGATCGCACTCCAATTAACTAAGGGTTTATATTTACCCGCTGCCTCATGCCCCGTCACAAATGTTACTGATGAACTATATAGCCGATGCGTCAATGGTATACCTGCATAAGCAGCGGCGGCAATTCCCGAAGTGATACCAGGCACAACCTCTACTGGAATTCCAGCATTGACTAATTCTGCCATTTCTTCGCCACCACGACCAAAAATAAAGGGGTCGCCACCCTTTAGTCGCACTACTATTGCATGATCCTGGGCTTTATCAATCAGCAGTTGAGTGGTTTCGTCTTGTAACAGCGAATGTTTTCCTCTGCGCTTACCAGCGTTAATTTGCTCTGCTTGAGGATTAATCATTGCTAGAATTGCTGAACTCACCAAAGCATCATAGATAACTACATCTGCACATTCTAGTAAACCTTTTGCCTTGAGAGTTATTAGTCCTGGATCTCCTGGCCCCGCACCTACTAAATAAACTTTTCCCAAATATTTGTTCCTCTCTGTGACTGTGGGGTTCATTTGTTTGTTAGATCCCAAATTAAATCGGCTAATTCTGCACTTGCTCCTAGAGGTTCTGCCAAGTGGAAAGTTACTGCCGAAAATTGTAATTTTAGCGTTTCTACTGAGGCTGCGATCGCATCGGTTATTCCACCTGCGAATAAAAAATATGGCAAAATTGCAATTTCCCTATAACCAGCAGCAACCAACTCTTTCACCCGTAATTCTAAACTCCCAGGTACAGACCAATAAGCAACCATCGCTCCTAAACTCGTCGCCATTGCTTCGACTGGTTTTTGAGAATCAGGGCGACGGCTACCATGAGCTAACAGAATCCATGCTTCTGCTTTTATGTTAGCAATTTGCTTTGAGAGCAATTTCTTCAAACCTGGGTGAGAACCTAAGTATGGTTGCAATTCAATCATGATATCTTCACCAATCGCCTGTTGTGCCAGGGTTACTTCGGCGGGAATATCTGTCATTACATGTACTCCCGGCAGCAGAAATAGCGGTAGAATCTTGAGGTGATTTGCATTTTCAGACACTTTGTGAAAATCAAAAGCAGTCTCAGCAAATTCTTTAATCTGCTTGTGTAAAGGCTTTTGACTCATTTCTAAAGCAGCTATACCTACCAGATATTCGCTATTTGCTTGGTTGTGATTTTTGTGCAATTGCTGACATACCAGCCTTGCAAGTTCCTGCATAGCAATTTCTGGGCGCGGATCGCGACTTCCGTGAGATACCAATAGATATGCAGATGACATAGGCAAGCTTAAACTTTCAGTGATTAGTTTTAATATTTTACGTGGGAGATTGGGTATTGGGAGTGTTAACTATTGACTGTTGACTGAAGAGTTATTCTCATTGTCCCCAGTCCCCAGTCCCCAGTCCCCAGTCCCCAGATTCTACCTCACGAGGAACTAGCGATCGCCATAACTATTATCGATAACTAAAAAGCTTACAACATATATGTTCTTTCTCTTGCCTTATTGCCTATTGCCTTATTGCCTTATTGCTCTTCCGCAGTGTAAGTATAAAATTGATCGAAAGCACCCACCGTTTCAAACTTGTAAGAAGGTATCCAAGAACTGATTTGTAAATTTGTACGGTAAACACTAAAAAAAATATAATTTTGCCTTTCTGTAGTTCTATTAATAATTCCCTGCATTTGCGGATTAGCCTGATCTACTAACTTCTCACAATTAAAACGGATTAAATTTTCTATAAAATTCGTAGTTTTTTTACATACATCGGTTTTTAAGTAGCTTGCCAGCCGTTGCACTGCATACTCTTCATATGCAACCTCACTGGGATTAGTCTTCGCCATTGTCACACCTAAGGCGGCGAGTCCTGCTGCTGCTCCAGTATACGCGATGATGGTTAACTGTTTCATGTTTGCCAAGTGAAAGTCATTATAAATGTTAGATTCCAGAGACTCTAAATGCAATTCATCCGTTCCTTGAACAAAAACTCTTGCTCGCTTTTCAAAAAATTGCTATAATTCAAATTGTCGAATGGCGAGCGTAGCCAAGTGGTTAAGGCAGTGGTTTGTGGTACCACCATTCGTGGGTTCGAGTCCCATCGTTCGCCCTTATCATCTTTATAGACTTAAAACGTCAACAAAACTGAACCAAGATATACATTAATTTAGCTTATAAGTAATTATATGTATATAAGCAAATTTACTTGCTTAAGTAAGCTAATCGTCATTCATTTTTCCAGAGTGATTCGCTTGTAGTAAGCGGCTCCAGCCCTGGTTTTATGCAACTTAAATGCTCATTAGCTTACAATCAGGTAATTTTAAAGTTTTTGGAAAATTCTTGTGTCCATCAACCGCCTGATTCAACAAATTCAATTCATCATTGAAATCGATCGCATCAAATTAATACTCAGGCAAACTTTGCTAACTGACAATTCGCGTCAAGAAAATAGTGCAGAACATTCTTGGCATTTGGCGAACTAATTGAAGCTTTGATCGCATTGTTGCTAGAACTTATACCATTTCTTTGTGAGGCTGCGCCAAATTTATTGGATTTGTTATTTGTTTCTTTCTTAGCGTTCTTCTCTAACGAGACGCTGCGCGAAGGCGTCCTTGGCGGTTCGATATATGGCGCATCTTCATACAGAATTGGTATTACAGCTAAAAAACTATTCTATTTAAAATATGAGATTCCCGACTTCTCAGAGAAATCGGGAATTTAAACTTCAAGAATTGGGTTTTGTAAAGGACGTTCAACGTTAGAAGATGCCTAGAAGAATGATAAGAGTCAACCCACAGAAGGCAAGCAAAGAAATAATCATAATGTTGCCTACACTGTGGTCAGAAGATGTTAAGTTATGTGTATTGTCAGCCATATCAATCGACCTGATTTAAAAATCTTGATGCTGAAATTATAGCTAAGCTGAATTAACATTAGTTGAACTTAAATCAAAAGTTGACTTTAATTTATTTAAGTTCAACTCAATGATTAAGGTTGAAGGTAAAAAAATAACTTTTGTTTCAGCAGTTTGAGGAAGATAGTTATAGCAATCCCAGAATTGACAACTCAGAGGCAATTTATTACGAATTGCGAATTATAGTAAGAGTTCGTTTGCTAATGATTGTATCAGTTATTTAACAACCTCTATCAAAAGAAATAACGATTGTATTCCTTTAGTGAGAGCCAAAAATACTTAGTCATAGATACTTTAAGTAAAGTAGAACATAATTTCAGTGCTGCTGAAAAGTAGATACTCGTAGATACACAGGTAAATATGGTTTATCTGTGTCGTTTTGTGTTTCTACGCAGTTAAACAAAAGGTAGAGGCTTACTAGTCTTGCCTTAAAGGTTAACAATGCAAACATCGTCATCCACTGGAGTTGCCATGTCTGAATTGCTGCAAGCAGTCTTAGATAGTGAAGAAAAAAATGATTTGCGTTCGTTCATTAGTGAATTACGCCAACAAGAAAAGAAGTACTTGCTGCGAAATGACATACTGAATGTATATGCAGAATATTGTTCCAAGTACCAGAAACCTGAGGCATTTTACACTACATCTGACTTAGCTAAACTCATTTACTATACTCAGGAAATTATTCAGGAGGACTCAAACTTCTGTTTCATCATCCGTTCTAAAATTGCCAGTCAAGAAGTTTATTGGTTAACATCAGACTTGAGCATTGAGCCGATGACGGTGCAGGACTTACTCGATTTGCGCGATCGCCTGGTGAACAAATATCATCCTCACGAGGGCGACCTGCTAGAATTGGACTTCGGCCCATTTTATGACTACACCCCAGTCATCCGCGACCCGAAGAATATTGGTAAGGGGGTACAATTTCTCAACCGCTATCTATCCAGCAAAATATTTCAAGACTCAAAACAATTGCTGGAAAGCTTATTGAATTTCTTGCGCTTGCACCAATATAACGGTGTCCAATTGCTGGTAAACGATCGCATTCAATCCCAGCAGCAACTTTCCGATCAAGTGAAGAAAGCTATAAGTTTTGTTACCGATCGCCCTGATGATGAACCCTATGAACAATTCCGGTTCCAATTGCAAACAATGGGTTTTGAACCGGGTTGGGGTAATACCGCAGGACGCGTGCGAGAAACTCTAAATATTCTCGATGAATTGATTGATTCTCCCGATCCTCAGACCCTAGAAGCCTTTATTTCTCGCGTTCCGATGATTTTTAGAATCGTCCTTGTGTCAGCTCACGGATGGTTCGGTCAAGAGGGCGTTTTGGGGCGTCCCGATACTGGTGGTCAGGTGGTTTACGTCCTTGACCAGGCAAAAAGTCTAGAAAAACAGCTGCAAGAAGATGTTTCGCTAGCTGGCTTAGAAGGATTGAACGTCCAGCCAAAAGTGATTATTCTCACCCGCTTGATTCCTAATAGTGATGGTACCCTTTGTAATCAGCGACTAGAAAAAGTTCACGGCACAGAAAATGCCTGGATTTTGCGAGTACCTCTGCGGGATTTTAATCCTAACATGACTCAAAACTGGATTTCCCGGTTTGAGTTTTGGCCTTATCTCGAAACTTTCGCCGTTGACTCGGAAAGAGAACTGCGGGCAGAATTTCATGGTAGACCTGACTTAATAGTTGGTAACTATACCGATGGGAATTTAGTGGCATTTTTGTTGGCACGGCGGATGAAAGTCACGCAATGTAATGTTGCCCATGCTTTGGAAAAATCTAAATACTTGTTTAGTAACCTTTACTGGCAAGATTTAGAAGATAAATATCATTTTTCGTTGCAATTTACAGCTGACTTAATTGCGATGAATGCTGCCAATTTTGTGATTAGCAGCACCTACCAAGAAATTGTGGGAACACCCGATAGTGTGGGACAGTATGAATCTTATAAATGCTTCACCATGCCGGAGTTGTACCATGTGACTAATGGGATTGAGTTATTCAGTCCTAAATTTAATGTCGTACCGCCTGGAGTCAACGAAAATTACTATTTTCCCTACACGCGGACTCAAGACCGAGTAGAAAGCGATCGCCAGCGCCTTGCAGAAACACTCTTTACCTTAGAAGACCCCAGCCAAATCTTTGGCAAACTCGACGATCCTAACAAGCGTCCTCTGTTTTCAATGGCGCGTCTTGACCGCATCAAAAACCTCACAGGTTTAGCCGAATGCTTTGGTCAAAGCAAAGAATTACAAGAGCATTGCAACTTAATTTTGGTAGCGGGTAAGTTGCGTGTAGAAGAATCCGAAGACAACGAAGAACGAGATGAAATTGTCAAACTTTACCACATAATTGACGAATACAATCTCCACGGAAAGATTCGCTGGTTGGGTGTGCGGCTATCTAAAACTGATTCTGGTGAAATTTACCGAGTAATTGCCGATCACCACGGAATTTTTGTGCAACCAGCTTTATTTGAAGCTTTTGGTTTAACAATTTTAGAAGCGATGGTTTCAGGATTACCAACTTTTGCTACACAGTTTGGTGGGCCGCTAGAAATTATTCAGAATAAGGTTAATGGCTTTTACATTAACCCAACAAATTTAGAAGAGACAGCAGCAAAAATTGTTGATTTTGTCACTAAATGCGACCAAAATTCTCAGTATTGGGATGAAATTTCTCAGCGAGCCATTGACCGAGTTTACAGTACATATACTTGGAAAATTCACACCACCAAGCTGTTATCATTAGCACGGATTTATGGCTTTTGGAACTTTACTTCCAAGGAAAATCGAGAAGATTTGTTGCGCTATATAGAAGCTTTATTCTATTTAATTTACAAGCCAAGAGCGCAACAGTTATTGGAGCAGCATAAGTACCGTTAGTCACTTGTCACTTGTCATTAGTCATTTTTTATTGACTCAGGACATTAGTGATAGCAATTCTCTATTACCTGGGTCATTTATCACTTGTTATTTTCTATGACCTAAGGACAAATGACCAACGACAAATGACTAAATTGTTAACGCCCGCCAGGTTCGTTGACCAACGACTCCATCCACTGCTAAGTTCCGCTGGTTTTGAAATGCTTTGACAGCAGTTTCCGTCAGCGCCCCAAAGATTCCATCGACTCTAACGGTATATCCGTTAGATACTAAAAGCCGTTGTAAAGCTCTGACAGCAACACCAGAGCTACCGAAATAGAGAGTTGGTAAAGCTTGAGTACTATATTTGTCAAATTTTCCCTCAGACTTTGCACGGTTTTTCCCTATGGATTGAGAATACTTTTTAGGCTGTGCTAAATCAGGAGAAGCTAGGAACTGATTCTTTTTGTTGATTTTTTGAAGTGCATGTTCTTTCTCTAGCGCTCCTGCTCTGACAGAAGCGTGCGAAGTTGCATCTGTCTGCATGAATTCAGGTGGTGTGACTTGAGCAGTTATCTCTAACTGACTCTGCGTTGACTGGTTGATGTCATTTTCCATCTGAAATAATTGCTGTTCTGGCAAATTAGGCCCAGATGCTTGTCTTGCTGTTAAAACCCCCGTCATCATCAGGCCAATTTCAGTCATTGTCGTTCATTTTAGTTAAACCAATATTTCTTTTAACAAACAACAGTATTGCTGTCCGGGATGCTGCACACTGTTCAATTAAAAATTCCTGTAGTAATTTTTTCACATACAGCAGATTTAAAGGATAGTGAACTACACCACGATTTGTCTCAAAAGCACGTAGAAACCTTGTTTTACTTCCTAATTCTGACTCCTAAATTCTCAATTCTGCTATATGTCATATTTTCTTACCTCCTATTCCGTCTAATCAGACTAATATCATTAGCCTTTGTGCTTTTTTTATCATTTATCAAGCTATGAACTTGTAAGATATCTCATCTAAATCAACGGTTTAGACAATAACATACTATAGGATCGCATGGGAATGCTATCAAAGAAATTTGTCTAGTCATCTTTGGCTCACGCTTGGTATGCTGATGCTGCCTTTATCATGTTTATCCTGCAAGCCAAAATACTACTGGATTTCTAGAGTTAATTTTTTGGACGTTCATTAATGTAGTATTTGGCAACAATGATAAACTCTTGATTCCCAACAATTTGTCCCCCCTTGGAGGGGATTATAAACTTTTTATCAATCAATATTATCTTGATGGATACATGCTGCTTGCCGCAGTATTATCTGTTTTTAACAACTTTACTTGTGATTACAGCTTTGCGTTAATTTATCGTCAATTGAGGGTTAAAAATTCAACGCAAAGCTATGGAGAGCCTTTCCAAAGAGAATTTGACAGGGATTAATCAAACACTGTACTTAGGATACTCAGTTGTGAATGTGGCCAAACTTTTTACCTTTTCTCATCTCGCCACAAAGCAATACCGCCTAATAAACCAGTGATATTGGGGATAAGTTTTACATTTAAAGGTAACTGAAGATTCACTCTTACAGCTTCACCACCACCAATATATAGGTAATCATAATTAAACAGATGTTGCAAAGATGCGATCGCCTTTTCTAAACGCTTGTTCCATCTTTTGTCGCCAATTTTTTCTAACTCTGCGCGTCCTAGTTGTTGCTCAAAAGTCTCTCCTTTGCGAAATGGATGATGTCCCATTTCCATATTCGGCACCAGCTTACCATCCACAAATAAAGCCGAACCAAAGCCCGTACCCAAAGTAATCACCAATTCTACACCTTTACCTGCGATCGCCCCAAGCCCTTGCATGTCTGCATCATTAATCACCCGTACAGGCTTGTTTAAGCGCTTTAATAATGCTGTTTCCAAATCAAAGCCAATCCAATCTGGATGCAAGTTTACTGCTGTTTCAGTGACTCCACACCGCACCACACCAGGAAAACCTACCGAAACGCGATGAAATTCACCTTGAGCCGCCGCCAACACAACAATTGCATTAATTACAACCTCTGGTGTCGCAGGTTGGGGTGTATCTAAACGCGCTCTTTCGGTTATCGGATTTCCCGTAATATCCAAAACCATCGCCTTAACGCCACTACCGCCAATATCAACTGATAGTGTACGAATCGATCCGTTTTCTTCAACCATTGAGTTACATCCCTGTCACAGCTTGTTATTTCGTTATTATGCTTTGCTAAATCTGGTAATATCCGGATGTTTGGAGAGTCTTCATATTCAGGGACTGGGGAATAGGGACTAAAAAAGTTTTTTGAATGCCCAATCCCCAATCCCCAATCCCCAATCCCCCATGCCCTAAAATATAAATATTTCACTAATATGCACAGCTTTATTCCCCCACAACGGTTTTTCCCCTACCTTAGTTGGACTGACATTCAGGCAATGCCAAATAAGGAAAATGTGGTCATCATCCAACCAGTAGGGGCAATTGAACAACATGGCCCCCATCTGCCATTAATTGTAGATGCTGCTATTGGTGTGGGGGTGCTGGGCAAAGCATTGGAAAAGCTTGATACCAGCATTCCGGCTTATGCTTTACCAACCCTCTATTATGGCAAATCTAATGAACACTGGCACTTTCCCGGTACGATTACCCTCAGCACAGCAACTCTGACGGCAATCATTATGGAGGTGGGAGAAAGTATCTACCGTGCTGGCTTTAGAAAATTGGTGTTAATGAACTCCCACGGCGGACAACCCCAAGTCATGCAAATGGCGGCGCGGGATTTGCACGTTCAGTATGATGACTTTTTAGTATTTCCGCTGTTCACTTGGCGCGTGCCTAATATTACTAAAGAATTATTGACACCGAAAGAAGCAGCGCTAGGAATGCACGCCGGAGATGCCGAAACTAGCATTATGTTGTCGCTGTTGCCAGAACAAGTGCAGTTAGAAAAAGCTGTTGCAGAGTATCCACCAGAACAAAAAGAAAGTAGTTTACTGAGTTGGGAGGGCAAGTTACCTGTGGCTTGGGTGACGCGGGATATCAGTAAAAGTGGAGTCATTGGTGACGCTACAACCGCAACTAAAGAAAAAGGCGATCGCATTCTCGAATCTGTGGCTAACGGTTGGGTACAAGTTATTCAAGATATTTACGCTTTTCAACAACCAAAAGTTCAAAGCTAACAATACCTTAGATGCACCACAACATCTAAATTTGTTAATCTAAGGATAATGGAAATAGTACTGGCGTAGCTAGTTAAAATCTATTGGGTAGTAAGTTCCTATTGAAAGTATTATCAGCAAAAGAATTATGACGGCCTTTGAACCTCAAAGCATCCGCTCTTATAGCCAAGAAGATGTACAACAAATTTTACACTTGGCGATCGCTCGTCAAGCTGATGATCAAGACACAGAATTTTCTTATGAACAGCTATTAGAAATTGCTGCTGAGTTAGAAATTTCACCTGAGTCTTTAAAATTAGCAGAAAGCGATTGGTTACTCCAACAAGGGCAACTCCAACAGCGAAAAGCTTTTGACGCCTACCGCCAGAGAAGATTTCAAAAGCGTCTAGGCAATTATGCAATCTTCAATGGCTTTTTGATACTAGTAGATTTAATCGCTGGTGGTGGAATTTCTTGGTCATTGTACATTTTACTATTCTGCGGATTGCCAGTAGGGCTTGATGTCTGGAATACCTTTCAAATGAAAGGCGAAGAGTACGAAATCGCATTCCAGAAGTGGAACCGCAAGCATCAGATTAAGAAAACCATCAGTACAGTTTTGAATAAATGGTTTAAAGCGTTGCAGGCTTCTTAGATATCGAAAACTTGGCTGATGTAGGACTAATGGTCTTTTGGTTCAATCCTTGCACCCAGTTGAAGAACTCGTCCGAGGTCATCAGCGTTTCGCCAAGTTTCAATTATCTTCCCGTCAACAATCTGATGAATGAAAGTAGCTGTAAACGTTTGCTGACGACCATTAGCGGGTATGCCAAAGAAACTTTCTTGGGTGCAGGTATTAGTTGCACGCACAACAACTTTATCAGCTTCAGCAATTACATCTTCAATTGTCCATTTCTGCTCAATATCTCCAAATGAAGCAAACAGTTGACGTACACCATCGGGACCTGGGGAAAGCCCAGGTAAACCACCGTGCATCTTCCAATTTGGAGCGGTCATTTCACAAATATCTTCAATATTATGTTCGCTAATAAGTTCAATCCAGCGTCGGGCTATTATTTTGTTGTTCTCAATGTTAGACATCACTACTCCCTTATCTATAATTTAAAAAGCCCTGAAAAAATCCAGGGCTTTGTTTTATATGCGGTTTATTAAATGCCAGCTAAAAATCTTTGCTAGCGCTTTCTATACACATAATTATCACTTAATGGCTTGCTGAAAAATAGGGGGTAACTACCCAATTTTTACCCATTTTCTCTGGGTATTCACTTAATATTTTCTTTAGATTTCTACATACGTCTATGGAGAATTGCTTATCGGGACTTAAACATCCACTATTGTGCAACGCCATTTTTTCTTGGCAAATGTCTGATATCATGTCTGGCTAATCACTTATGATTAGCGCATCTGTGTAAAAATCCCAAAAGCCTTTTTCCCTCTGCTCCCTGCTCCCTGCTCCCCTGCCCTCTAAATGATAAGTCTTTAAACGGACATGATATGATTCACGATCTTTACTGGTGGTCGGAAATCCCGTAATGTTGTGCCTGCATATTCCACAGCGCGGTATATTCCCCTCCAAGCTCTAAAAGTTCCTGATGAGTGCCATCCTCAATTAAACGTCCATCTTTGAGGACTAAGATTCGATGAGCCATCCGCACTGAAGCTAATCTGTGGGTAATCAGAATAGTAGTTTTGCCCTCAGCTAGCTCAATAAACCGAAGGTAGAGATCGTACTCGCTGCGGGGGTCAAGTGCAGCAGTAGGCTCATCCAAGAGTAGTAATTGGGCTTCTTGGCGGACAAAAGCACGAGCTAGAGCTAACTTTTGCCATTGACCTCCAGAAAGTTCAGTGCCGCCAAACTGCTTGCCCAGTGGTGTATCCTCTCTTGTGGGAAAATGCTCGACCAGTTTGACGATATCAGCTTTTTCAACCGCGTATTTGAGAATATCTGGACACTCCAAAGCAGCTAAGTTTCCTAAAGCGATATTTTCTCCCAGCGTCAGCGCATAGTGGCCAAAGTCCTGAAAAACTCCAGCAATTTGTTTGCGCCACTGCTCTAAATTGAAATTTCTCAGGTCTATACCATCTACTAGAATGCTTCCTGTTGTTGGATCGTATAGCCTGGTCAACAGCTTGACCAGAGTAGTTTTACCTGCTCCATTTTCTCCGACGATCGCTACTGTTTGCCCAGAGTAAAGGGTAAAAGAAATATCCTTGAGGGCTAATCGACCATCTGGGTAGCAAAAGTCAACTTTCTCAAAAGTAATACCTGAACGAATCGGAGTTGGTATTTTCTCTCCGGGTATGCTCAATGGCATTGGGATTGGGCTATCGAGAAAATTGAAAAATTTCTGCATGTAGAGAACATTCTCAAATAAATCCAGCCAATTACCAACAAATCCTTCTAGATTATTTTGGAAGTAAGTTAATGACTGTACGAACAGAAGTACGCTTCCTGGAGTGAAATCTCCTCCGAAAGCCTTCTGTACCACCCAGTAAAAAGAAAAACCATTTCCTAAAGTACTCAAAATAGCTAAGCTAGACGACCAAAATGCTTGCTTGCCCCTCAAATAACGCATAGATTGATGTAAAGACTCAAAAGCTTGCAGATAACGCTCCATAAAAAACGAACCTAGCTTAAACAACCTGATTTCTTTAGCATAGGTATCAGTGAGCATCACCGAAGTGTAATATTGCATTCTCCGAGCGTGAGGACTGTTTTCAAATAAAGTTAGCCAAATAGCTTTTCCATACTGAGAAGAAACCACTATCTGAGGTATGGCTGCGATCGCAATTACCAATGGAATCCAAAAAGCTAAAGGTGCTAGTAGGCCAACAATAACTATCAACGTCACCAAAGATCGACTTAATTCAACCAAATTCTCCAGCAAATTCCACGGCTTATAGTTGACTTGTTCTTGGAGAAGTTGTAGCTCATCATAGAACTGAGAATCTTCAAAACGGCTCAAGTCTGGAAAAGTATCAGCTTTACGCATTAATAATAAGCTGATATGAGCCGTTAACTTGTCATTGAGATTTCCCTGAAGTGCGAATATCCAAGGATATAAAAGCGTTTGTAGTAACAAAGCTCCCACCCATCCTGCTACTAAAGGTAACAAGATTGCATTACCTAATTCTTTGCCAGATGTTAATGCTGTCGCTACAGTATCTACCACTAGTTTGGTAATCCAAACACTTATAGCAGGAAGAATCCCCTGTAACAAAGTGACAGCAATCAAAAAAAGCATTTCCTTAGGTGCTGCTGTCCATAACAACGGCAGAGAACGAAATAAAGCTCTAGTGTAGTCTTCAAACCCGACTCGGAAATCGCTCATGTATTAAACCTGATTTTTATTTAGATAGTTCTCTAATTTCAAAAAGGTTGGATTCTGTTATCTCTCACTTTAGTACTCTCTATCAAGTTTTATTTCAACTTCTAGGGTATGAATATATCAAAAATAGTTAAAATTTATGCCCTAGAGAATTTACCCATATATGGAAACAGCCTCCGGCCGATATCAACTCTATAATTCATGCTTGATAAAATACTTCGCCTTAGCTGCTCTTGTTATATAATCTCCTGTTTCTAATCGTAGTATGACTATTTTTTATCGGATATAATATCAATACAAACTCTAGAACCTAAGTCTGAAGAGACATTTAAACCAAGCGAGTTTATTAAATAATCTTCTGCGTATAATCGTAGTATGAGTACTTGACTAAAGTGGTATTCATAAATGAATAGAGTGAGATCTTTTAGTAGAGCGATCGCTACTATTGAAAAAGCAGCTTTAATTATCAAATTATGTTAGATTTGGTATTTTTTTTAATTAGATTCTATAAAATAGGAGCTTTTTTTAGTGTTATCAATAGTTAATTTCATCTTGCTTAGGAAAGAGCCAAGTTATTACCAACAGTACAATATACTTCTTGAGAAAGAGCAAAAAGCTCTAGAAAAAGATATTGTTATAAGAATTAAAGTCTCAAAAATAGACACTATTGGTGACGTTGATTTTGGCAAAATTTTTCTGAATACTCAATTGTGTTAAAGCGGAGTTTTTTCACTCTCTAGTCACAGATAAAGTTACTATCTTTGACTGCAATTTAGTATAGAGACAAGATTTTGAGGCACATATCAATGTGTAAATTTACGTCACTGATAAGCAACTAATTTTGAGATTTTGTATATGATTAAGACTCTGATTTAGAGTCTGAGTTGTTGAGCTAAACCTGCCAAGGGATGACAGTCAAAAATTACGTGTTGTCTTATCTTCTGGTCATTCCTTCCTACTCACTTGTTTGAATACCTATTCTTTTGCGAAGATTTGGTTGACTTAAAAACGTCATCAATTTTTCCGGAAATCGAATGCAGATTCACAGACAGGTTAATGAATTGAAGTTAAAAGGAGTAAGGGATCATGCTTGCGGAAAAAACATTGACTCAACAAACAATAGACATGCGTCTGATAGACAAAGCAGACAAACTAGAACAACTTCTGTTGTCTGATGAGGAAATAGCAGCTTTAGAAAAATTGGCAATGCCAGGAGTATTAGACTCTACGATTCAACAAAGATGGTTTGCTAGTTGTGGCGGATGTGGCGGATGTCGCGGATGTGGCGGATGTCGCGGTTGTGGCGGTTGTCGTGGATGCATACCTTGTCGCGGATGTGGTGGATGTGGTGGATGTGGTGGATGTAAAGTCACTGACGCCAAAACAGAATTTGGTGTTATAGAAGACACTGATGAGGTCGGATTTGGATACTAATTAAGCTCATCCTGTCCCTAAAAGGTGATGAAATTTCGCGTTGGCTGTTGACTGTTAAGCGTCAACAGTCAACAGTTAACAGTCTTTTGATAAAGCCTATGAAATTAAACGACGATCGCCGCCTGCGTCTACTAGAACATGTCATTGTTCACGTTATGCCGCCAGATTGTAATGACGAAGAAACTATGGTATTCAATACGACGCGGCGAACAATAGCAGTAAAAGGTCAAGCATTACATGATGTGGAAAGGATTGTTTTACCTTTATTAGACGGCTCCCGAACAGTAGGAGAAATACGTGCTGCCATTGGCGAAAAGTTGACAGATTCTTCACTAAATCAATGTTTAGAGTTTTTGATGGACAACCGCTTAGTAGAGGACTTTTTGGAAGATACAGTCGATTTAGATAGTCGTGCTTATTTACTTCCTCAGATCGGTCTTTATCATGAACTTGGCTTTGAGCAAAAGGATGCCCAGAAATACTTAACCAACGCTAGAATTGCTGTTTTCGGACTGGCTGGTTCAGGGCTAGTAGCAGCAATTAACCTGGCTAGTGCTGGTATTGGTTTTCTCCGTCTGTGTGATGATGCTTGCACAGTCATGTCTGATTCCCTGATGATGTCAGGCTCCGTATTTAATAAAATCGGTGCTTTTCGAGGTGTGGAAGCGGCTCGACAAATCGAGGCGATAACTTCGTTAAGCTCCGCTAACGTAGGAGTAACTCGAACTGAGATTGTCACAGATCCTTTAACTAACGACGAAACAGTAAATGCTTTACTTGATGACGTTGACCTCGTTGTTGTCGCCACCGATGCAGTATCAGTCAATCTAGCCTATCGCCTAAACAGACTATGCTTGAAAATGCAGCGTCCATTGCTACCAAGCGGTGCTGCTGGTGTTGAGGGAACTGTCGGCCCGTTAGTCTTTTCTCCAGATGGCCCTTGCTATCTGTGCTATCGGATGCGGGCTATGGCTTGTGCGAAGCTTCCGGAAGCGGAGTTGGCGATTGAGCAACTTCTCAACCGAGAACGCCGTTCTCAACCACGACTGCGAGAAAACTTGCCTATAGGCCAGATGTTGGTTGGTAGTTACTTGGCTCTGGAAGCAGTCAAGATATTGCTTGGTCTGCCGATCGCCACTGACGGCAAATTACTGCATCTAGATTTGATCGGCACAAAGCTGACTCACAACGTTGTGCTAAAAAAACCTGGTTGCCCCCATTGTTCGCGGCAGGAGAAAACACAGTGAATGCAGCGATCGCTAGTCCACGCTGGCGTGATTTAGTCAGCCCCCATACTGGAATTATCAGAGCCATAGATAGATTCACCAAGCCTTATACAGAGTTTGAGTTTCCAGTTTTGTGGCAAGCTGAATTAGCAAATTTTCAGCTTCGCAAACAGCCAGATGATTTACGCTACGGCGTAGGCAGGGGCATGACTGATGAACAGGCGATTTTTGGTGCTGTTGGCGAAGCTATAGAACGCTACTGCGGCAGCATTGTCCATGGCCGCCAGATCGTTGTCAGTAGCTATGAAGAATTAGGCGATGATGCCGTGCGTCCTCCAGCTTTTTTCTCGTTTTCTAACAAACAATACTCTGACCCAATTTTTCCCTTTCCAGTTTTCGATCCTGCCATGCAGACTTCGTGGATTGCTGGCATTTCTCTGGCAACCAACCAACAGATTTTAGTCCCAGTGTCCCTGGTTTATTTTGACTGGGATAGCGATCTATCAGGGGATTATATTTTACCCGTCAGTTCTAATGGCATGGCTAGCGGCCCAACTCTTGAGTTTGCTGCTTACAGCGGTTTGTGCGAGTTGATTGAGCGCGATGCTTTTATAATTACATGGTTAAACCGCTTACCTGCTCCACGCATCTATTTCCACCACCGACCAGGAATTGAGACTGAAATTGCACGCCACTACGCCAGATTTGGAATTGAGCTAGTTACTTTCGATTTGACCACTGATATTAAAGTCCCAGTTGTGATGGCAATGTTAATTGACCATTCTGGCAAAAGTCCCACTGTTGCAACTGGTTTGGGATGTCATCTTGATGGACCAACGGCGCTTCGCAAAGCGATTTTTGAAGTTTGTCAATCCCGGTTTGGTGACATACAACGTATGGCTGGCGGCGCTGGGGCTAATCTCAATCAATATAGTGATATTAAGTCTTTGGACGATCACAGTGCTTTTTTCTACACAACGGCTCGGCTCGGTGAGTTAGACTTCTTATTTCACCATAACCAAAGCCTCAAGGTTGAAGATTTACCAACTTATGCATCTCAACCAGAGGTGGAGAAATTGCGATCGCTGATTGTCAGGTTGCATTCAGTGGGTGTTGAACCTTATTTAGTTGAGCTTACAACCCCAGATATCAAATCCCTCGGTTTTCGAGTAGTGCGGACTTTGGCCAGTGGACTAGTCCCTATATATTTCGGCTATGGACAGGAGCCACTAGGTACTCAACGTTTGTTCGATGTACCAGAAAAGTTAGGTTATGGCGGACAACGTACTGAAGACGATCTAAATCCTTGTCCACATCCTATGGCTTAGGTACTTAGACAAAATTAATTACTAGAGAGTTATTGTGTAAGCACTATTAGTAGAAACACTTAAATAAAAATGAGGAAATTGGAGCAATGTACACAGCCGATGAACCCCTGGAGTTAGCCCTTCTATATCATTTGAATTCTCCAGTACCTAAAAGTTATGTCAAGCGTGTTCCGGCTATTCAACTGCGGTATATGCCGGAGGCTCCTTTTCTTGAACTTCCCAAAGCACCGCGCGATAACCCGCTAACTGAGCTTTTGGAACGACGTTCTTCTGTGCGATCGTTTGAGAATCAGGTTATGCCGCTCATCTCATTGGCTCAACTACTCGACGCAGGATGCGGAATCAACGGTGTACGCCAAGTGGAGGGTCAATCCTACGAAGGTCGCAACTCTCCATCTGCGGGGGGACTTTATCCAATTGAAATCTTCGTATCCACACAAGCCGTAGAAGGTCTAGCTGCCGGACTATATCACTACGAACCACGCGGTCACGGTTTACATAGGGTCAGTGATACAGTACCAACAGATTTTATAGAACCTTTATTGCAGCAGGATTACGTTGTGAATGCAAATGCTCTGTTCGTGTTCACATCTGTTTTTATGCGATCGATGTGCAAATATGGTGCCCGCGGCTACCGCTTTGCTCTTTTTGAAGCTGGTCATCAAGCTGAAAATATATGTCTGATGGCTGTGCAATTAGGCCTTGGTAGTCTTTGTATCGGTGGATTCCATGATGTGAGTGTGAACGCAATTTTGGGCATTGACGGCAGGCTTCATGCTGCACTTTACTGTGTTGCAGTCGGTAGTTATAGCAGCCAGGAATCATAAATTATAGCAATCCTAAATGAGCCGTGAAAATCTCCGATTCCTGTCTGTGCGTTCTCTGCGCCTCTGCGGTTAATTTATTTTTACAAATGATTTAGGACTGCTATATAGCTAGCGATTTTCATTTAAATGAGGTATGTGGTAGGGTAGCACAGCTGTGCTACCCTACAAATTTTTTGTATTCTTAATTCAGGATTATGTCACCCTAGTTTGTCTTGCCATTATTGCTGCCAATAACAGAATTAAGCTAAAAAGTGACCAAGAATTCAGATTTCCATTGGTCGCGAAGACAAAATCATTAACAGGGGTTGCTACTGCATTCCTTGGTGATTCCAGCTTTTTCTCGGTTGAATGACTGGTATCGTTTTTGTTGTGGCTTTTGTTTTCAACTTTGGCGGTTGTAGATGAACATAGGAATAATCCAGCCTTACAGTAACGGCTTTTTGGATGTTGTACCAGAAGGTGAAGGCAGCGACTACTGGCAGATTGCAGCTATACACATCAATGGCCAAGCTTACTGCCCTACTCCTCGGCTTTATCGTTCAGAAAAAGTGGCATTAACAAAAGCTGCACAAATTTATGATTGGATAGTTGACCATGAACACCAAATCAGTAATGGAGCATACAACTGTTCTGAATTGAAACTCATCCTATGGCAGCAACCAAAAGTATCTTAGTAATAGCAGGCAACAGGCAATAGGCAACAGACTTTTAAGCCTGTTGCCTGTTTCCTACTATTTATAGCCGTAGTCACACAGGTTAGGACATTTTGAAAGCATGGAAGCTAGGAATAGTAATACTTTTACCTCCTGCCTTCTGCCTCCTGCTATATTTTCTAGTAAATTACTAGCCAGTTGTAGCGAAGCGATGACCGAGCGCTGTAAGTCGGCTGCTGAGTTATTCTACAGCGTTGGGTCAACAACTGGCGATTTGTCGAGGTACTGAGGCGTGGAGTAAACCATTCCTCGTGTAACCTCTTGTCTGTTGCGTTCTGTTGATATCTCATTTAAACTGCAAAACACACAGAAGTTGTGCCAAATTGCCACAATTTTTGAACATCGTCCCCCGTAGCCCAGGTGCAAAAGCAAAGTTTAGTAGAGTGTTACCCCTCGGTTGTAAGCGTCTTTAAAACTTGCATAGTCGTAATCGACTTGAGCTGCATAGTCTAGAGCAAAGTTAACGATCTCATCTTTAAATACAGCCTTGTTACCGCTGGTGATATCACTCACTTCCTTGTCAACGCTGACGGCAATAATCGCAGCATCGTAGTCTTTATCTGAGATGGCATGATTCTTAGCAACTACCTTCCCTGCATAGTCCATCGCATCCATGAACTTTGACTTAGTAGTTAGCAACGTATAATCAAAATCTACTTGGTAGGGTGATTTTTCACGCACCATAAAGGGAATGCTGCTAACAGTAGTGTAGCCAACTAAAGGGTCAGTATTAGAAAGCATCGCTTTGGTGACGATTGTCACCCTTGCCCCTTCATGATTATTGAAAACTGAACTCGGCAACAGACCTGGAGATCCGATCGCCACAGCGCTACTATTTTGTTGCTTCATCTCCAAAATCCGGTCATCGTCGGTTTGTAAACTTGGCCCTTCAATAAGCAAGTAATACCGATACTTACCAAGACTACCAGTACCAGAACCTAATTTGAGACGAATATCTTTTAGGGTGTAGTGACTATTGCTGTAGCGCTTGCTGCTGGGAATTGAAGCGATATAGCTGCTCATGGCAGCAGCTATATTTGAATAGGTGGTGCTAGATACAGGCTGGAGTTCCGAAGTTGTCTGAAAAACGCGATCGCTAGTGCTATTTAACAGCGTGTACTTATTTAGCAAACTAGAGCGATTCTTGCCTGCTGCCTTTTGAATCAAATCCTTAACCACACCGTTGGTATTGCTCTCTTCTAGGCGGTATGATAGCTCGTCATTAGTCCCTTTAAAGTCGCTCATCTTGTTGAGGTACGCATCCAGGAAATTTCGCACAATATCTTGAGCATCACCGGAGCTAAAACCGTTTTCTTTAGCTGCCAAGAGGATAGAGACTGCCATACGTCGCAAATCCCAAACGTAGGGGCCAAGATAACCTTCATCAAAGTCAGTGGTATCAAAGACGTTATTATCGTTGCTATCTCTCATTCCTCCAAGATTCTGCATATGCATATCTCCTTCTAACCAAATAGCTGATATCGAAGAATTGACAAATCCTGAACCTGGTAAAGTTTGCATATCACGATAAAAGATGTGAGCTGTCCCTCGGTAGAAGGCAAAGGGGCTAGCTGTCATCTTTTGCATTTTCGTTGTCAGTTCTTGGGGCAATTGAGAAGCAAACGGATGGTTGTATTGGTAAATTTCATTTTCCACCCACGTTGAACGGGGAGTTGCAGCTTGAGATGTAGATGCAAACCCCAAAGTTAAAATCAGGGCGGTGATGATTGCAGATATCTGTTTGAGCATGAAAGTTTCTTAGGCAGTAAAAAAATTAACTTTTGCTGGACTCTTGTATGGGGAAAATCATCCAACAACAATTCTTTTACCACTTTGGGTTACAGCTTAGAAAGTAATTTAAAGCACAATGTAATAACTATTCATAAGTAATTTCATTACTAGTTGTGTAGCCTTAGCCCGTCGCGACAAAATGATTTGGTTAATCGTACTTCACCGTTGGCTATTGCCCCAAGTCTGTTCCCTCTCTGGAAGGGTGCTGATACGGGTGAAAGTCCCGTACACCAGACTCAGGTTTAACTAGCATTGGCCGAATATAATAATACTGATTTGGAAGTAAATTTCCACCAAAATATCTATGAAAGCTGAAGCAGAAAACTATACCAGGCTGACTTGTGAAGTAGAAACTACACTCAAGGTGATTGGCGGACGCTGGAAGGTTTTGATTATTAGAGAATTAATGGCTGGTGTCAAACGCTTTGGCGAGTTGCAACGGGCTTTACCTGGAATAACCCAAAAGATGCTGACTCAGCAACTTAGAGAAATGGAGGAAGACGGTATTATTCATCGAGAAGTTTATCCCCAAATTCCACCAAAGGTGGAATATTCACTCACGCCTCTAGGAGAAACTTTGCAACCAATTCTCTATGCTATGCATGAATGGGCTGTTCAACATTTTGCTCGAAACAATCACCATCAATATTAACCTTTTAGGCGTTATTAGTTATTTCGTAAATATTCAATCGCTGCCTCTAATTTTGACGGATAACTTTCAGCAAACCTTTCAAACCAAAGTCCTTCAGGCGACAATGGGTCTATTTTCCCTAACCATTCTTTTGCTTGCACTTTTAAAACCTCTAGTTGTTTAATTTTGAGTTGTTCTTGGCGAATTCGTTCCTGTTCTAGTTCTTCCTGCCTTTTTAATTCCTCAGCAGCATCTTTTTCTACAAAATCAGCCTTAACTTCTACCAAAAGATTATCCATCAAAGAGGCAGATTTGGGTGATGGTGGAATAAAAGATTTGGCTGTAGTTGATTTTGGCGGTTGCTGTTTGGGTTGTTCTTCTTTGTATTCAGTTTTAAGTTCAGCTAACAGCTTATCAATAGAATCCATTTTTATAAGTCCTATAAAGCGAAAGCAAAAACCAAGATTCTATTTGGCATTTTTTCAAAAGGCTAGAAAAATAGAAATTGTTAAAAAGCTTGCTTTATAACTATTCTTTTGCCTTTTGCCTAATATTTAGTCATTAATGGCATTAAGTAGCACTTCTGATAAACTCAAATCTTCCATATCTTCCATAGTAATTGTGTCGCAGATATCAAACTTAGCGCCGGCGCTTTGGAGTTCATCGTCTAAAACTTTGAGAAAACGGGTAGCTTGTTGATCTGTACCAACTTGAATGAAAGAAATGGCTAACTCTTCATCTCTATCCATGCGGCGAGAAGCTTCAATAATCACCTTCATTACGGCTTTGCGATCGTCCGGTTCGCCATCAGTAACCACTAAAATTGTTTCACCATTTGGCTTGGTTTGACCGGCTCCTTTGCGTTGAAAGTAATCATCAGTTGCATGTTTCAACACACCTGCTAAGTCAGTTGTACCAGAGGGATCGTTTTCTCGAAAAATTTGTGCTACCTTACTGGATGTCACATTTTCATAGCGCTTAAATTTACCAGAGAATACATAAACAGTTATACCATCTGGGTCAAATTGCTCACATTTACTAGCTAAAGCTAAAGTAGATTCCTGTGCTGTCACCCATCTGCTTCTACCACCCTTTTGATCTGGCGTGGCCATGCTGCCACTTTTGTCAATAATTAACGTGTAATCTCGATTTTCTAGCATTTTATAGTTTCCCAAATATTTAGTCAGGATTTATATAGTATAAATCAGGTTTTGAGCATAGATAATATCTCCCAAAATTGTTAATTATTTATTAGATAAAACTTCTACTTTTCGGTATTATCAGTCAGTTATGGCGTTGGTTAATACGTCTACAAGGCTCATTTCTTCTAGATCATCTAAAGTGACCGTATCGCAAATATCAAATTTAGCGCCAACACTTTGCAACTGGTCATCCAAAGCCTTCAAAAACTTAGTCGCTTGGGTGTCTGAACCTACTTGAATAATCGAAATTGCCAATTCTTCATCACGCTCCATCTGGCGGGTAGCATGAATGATAACTTCAAACACAGCTTTGCGATCGTCTGGTTCACCATCAGTAATCACTAAAATTGTTTCTCCGTTTGGCTTGGTTTGACCGGCAGCTTTGCGTTGAAAGTAATTATTCATTGCATCCTGGAGTACACCTGCTAAGTTGGTTGTACCAGCAGGATCGTTTTCCAAAAATATCTGTGCAACTTTGGCTGAGGTTACGTCATCGTAGCGTTTAAATTTTCCAGAAAACACATAAACAGTGATACCATCTGGGTCAAACTGTTCCGCTTTTCTTGCCAAAGCCAGTGTAGATTCTTGGGCTATTTCCCATCTACTTCTACCACCAACTTGGTCGGGTGTGGACATACTGCCGCTTTTATCAATGATTAGTGTGTAGTCGCGATCGCTCATCATGTTTTTCCTGTAATTATTGCCGTGTGGTTCTAGTTTAACCCCGTTTTTTTTTCATTAAGCAAAGGTTTTAAGCTTTTGTATCAATTATGTTATTCAATATAACTGCGCTACAATATATTAATACAGATAAATACGGTTAAATGCGTTTGCTTGGTGTCTTTGTTTGGTAAAGTTTTCCGTAGGTATTGGTAGTCACCAAAAATATTTCAAAATGATTTTATTTTACAAATATCAAATAAGTATTAAATTTTATTAAACTCAACCCAAATTGTAGGGTCATTATGGTTTTCAGGGTTTTTGTCTTCAAAATAGGGAGTGAGGAGTGGGAAAGAAATATTTTCACGCCCTGATTGTGTGATTTATTACATAGCTATCTAGGTTTAAAAATTCAGATGCAAGAAAGCCTTATGTGTTGACTTTTGGCGTTGTGGGTGTAGTATTTACCAATTCTGACTTCTAAATTTTAAATTGCGGCTGCTTTTTACTTGTTGCAATTGTATTAAATCTGGGAATACTAAATCTAAGTGATGCTAACACGCACCTAGTTAAACAGCTTTTGTTGAGCTTGATTTTAAACATAAATTCGGGTATGAACCATCCCAGATTCTTAGATAGTCATTTGCCAAAACAAAACCCTCAGCAAGAAAACTTTTCCCCCGTATTTCTGTGTCAGATGATTAATAGTATATCTGACCCCATTTTTGTCAAAGACCGTCAACATTGCTGGGTACTAGTTAACGATAGCTACTGTGATTTGGTGGGTCATAGCCGAGAAGAACTAATTGGCAAGTCAGATTATGATTTTTTTCCTCAAGCAGAAGCTGATATTTGTTGGGAAAAAGATGAACTAATTTTCACTACAAATATTCTTGATGAAAACTTGGATATTTTTACTGATGCTCAAGGTATTAATCATCTGGTTTCTAGAAAAAAGTCTTGCTTTGAAGATGAAATTGGTAATAAATTTTTAGTAGTTAGTATTCGTGACATTATTTTACAGGAACAAGCGGATAAACTTTTAATTGTTAATAGCAAGTCTAGTAATATTACTGGGATAACAGAATTAATGCAAACTTCTGAGGCACTTCGAGAAAGCCTGGAAGAACTGCATCAACAAAACAAAGAACTAGCGATCGCTTATGAAACGTCACAATTAGAACGTCAGCGTTACCAGAATTTGGCAGATAGTTACTTAGTCAACGATAACCAACAGCAAACAGAGCAAAATTTACACCGCACTAATGCTGTACTGCAAGCTCAACAAGAAGCTTCTATCGACGCAATTCTAATTGTTGATGAAAATCGTCAAATTGCATCATACAATCATAAATTTTGTCAATTATGGCAAATTCCATCACGAATCATCCAAACACATGACGATCGCCAACTTCTGGGATGGGTACTAGACCAATTAGTTAATCCAGAGGAATTTCTGTCTAAAGTCGAGTATCTTTACCAACATCCACAACAAAGCAGTCGCGATGAAATTTTGCTCAAGTCAGGAAAAATTTTTGACCGCTATTCAGCACCGATAGGTAGGGATCAAGGTTTAGAGGACTGTTACGGTAGGATTTGGTATTTTCGTGAGGTTACCGAATATAAGCAAGCAGAAGCACAACTTAAGGCTTCACAGCAAAGACTGGCCTTGCTGATTGAACAAACGCCTTTAGCCATTATTGAATGGAATACCAACTTTGAAGTTCAAACATGGAATCGGGCAGCAGAAAAAATATTTGGATACAGCACAGAGGAAATACTAGGAAATTCTTTTGAGATTATAGTTCCTGAAAATGTAAGAAAACAAGTAAATCAAATTATCACTGCTTTGTTAACACAACAAGGAGGCAGTTTTAGTGTCAACGAGAACGTCACTAAAGATCATAAAACCATAGTCTGTGAATGGTATAACAACCCCTTAGTAGATCCTAATGGTCAAGTAATTGGTGTTGCTTCAATGGTGCTGGATATCACAGAACGCCAACGAGCAAAGGAAGCCTTACTTAAGTCACAAGAACAACTACGAAAACAAACCCAAGAACTCCAACAAGCACTCGACGAACTTCAACGCACCCAAATTCACTTAGTTCAAAGTGAAAAGATGTCTAGTTTGGGTCAACTAGTTGCAGGAGTGGCACACGAAATTAACAACCCAGTAAATTTTGTTTATGGTAACCTCAGCCCTGCAAATCAATACATGCAAGATTTACTTTCACTTTTGCAACTATACCAAAAACACTATCCCCGACCTGTGCGAGAAATTCGGGATTTTGTAGAATTCATCGAACTGGACTTTTTGAAGTTAGATTTGCCACAAATATTCAACTCCATGAAAGTTGGGGCAGACCGCATTCGAGATATTGTACTTTCGTTGCGAACTTTTTCCCGCTTAGATGAAGCTGAAATGAAAGCAGTTGATATCCATGAAGGAATCGATAGTACTTTGATGATTTTGCAAAACCGCTTCAAAGCTAACGACCAACGCCCAAAAATTGAGGTAATTAAAGAATACGGCAAACTACCCTTAGTTGAATGTTACGCTGGGCAGCTAAACCAAGTATTTTTGAACATTTTGACAAATGCGATCGATGTTTTGGAACAGGGAGTGGGGAGTGGTGAGTGGGGAGGTGGGGAGTGTGGGGAGATGAGGGGGAAAGATTTCTTTCCATCCTCCCACACTCCTCATGTCCCATCCCCAACTCCGAAAATTCGCATTCGTACCCAACTGTTGGAGCAAAATCAGGTAACAATTAGAATTGCCGACAACGGATTGGGAATACAAAAAGATCTGCAAAAACAGATTTTTAACCCGTTTTTCACTACCAAGCCCATCGGCAAAGGTACGGGGATGGGACTTGCTATCAGCTACCAAATCATTACAGAAAGACATAGTGGTTGCTTACAATGTATTTCGCAGCTAGGAAGAGGTGCTGAATTTGTAATTAAAATTCCTCTGAAGCAGGGTATATCAAGATAATTCCTAATTATCGCAATAATTCTTCAGCGGGCTTGATTTGGTCGAGAATTTCCCAGATTTGCTGTAACATTGGCTCTAAACCAGTGCGGGTAACTGCTGAAATCAAAAAAACCGGGGCGTAGGAGAGATGATTCAGTTGGGTAGCTAATGCTTCCAAATCTACAGTTTCGCGATCGACAGCATCAATTTTATTTAACGCCAAAATTTGCGATCGCTCTGTTAAACCTCTTCCATAAGCTTTTAATTCTTGCTGAATCGTGTTGTACTCTCCAATCACGTCATCACTGGTGGCATCAATCAAGTGGAGTAACACCCGTGTGCGCTCGATATGACGCAAAAAATCATGTCCAAGTCCAGCCCCTTGGGCAGCTCCTTCAATTAGTCCGGGAATGTCAGCGAAAACAGTACCATCACCAGTGGGTTTCCGCACTACACCTAAATTGGGGATCAAAGTAGTGAAGGGGTAGTCTGCGATTTTTGGGCGTGCAGCTGATAAAGATGAAATTAAAGTCGATTTTCCAGCATTTGGTAAGCCAATAATCCCAACTTCTGCCAAAAGTTTCAACTCCAGGCGCAACTGCTTTATTTCCCCTGGTAAGCCTGGAAGAGCGTATTCTGGGGCGCGGTTACGGTTGCTCAAAAAATGCTGATTTCCTAGTCCACCTTTACCGCCTTGGGCAACACGTAAAGTCTGCTGAGGCTCAATTAAATCCCCCAACAATTCGCTACTTTCGGCATCATAAACAGATGTACCGCAGGGAACTTCAATAATCAAATCTTTGCCATTAGCCCCAGTGCAATTATTCGGGCCTCCACGACTACCGTTTTCGGCTTGAAAGCGATGATTGTATCTGAAGTCCAGCAAGGTTTGTAGGTTTTCATCAGCAACGAAAATTACCGAACCACCTCGCCCTCCATTACCACCAGAGGGGCCACCAGCCGGCACATATTTCTCCCGTCGGAAGGCGACAATACCATCGCCGCCCTTGCCAGCTGCAACTTCAATTTCTGCTTGGTCGATAAATTGCATATTTTTTGAGTACCCAGTCCTGAGTGCTAAGTGCTGAGTGATAAGTGATGAGTTATTAATTATAAGTTTTTAATGAACCTTCACTTGTTACTCTTTACTTTTAACTCAATACTCGCCACTCAACACTCCCCACTCCTCACTCAAATATATGGTGAAACATCTTCACCACACTTATCTGCCAAATAGGAGAGGGCGCGGAAACGTAAGCCCACTAGTTGTTCATACAAAGGGTTAATTTTACACATCGGTGGTATATGCACAATCTTGCGTCCAAACAGGGTGACATCCCGCTCAAAGGGGCACTGGGAGGGAATCATTTTACACAAAAAGCGGGCTACTCTTGGGTCTTGGATATCTAGTCCATCAAGCCACTCGCGCAGGGGGTGTAGTGCATCAATTTGGCGTTTTGTAAGTCCAGTTGCAGCGATAGTGGGGGTAATTTGCTCTGGATATTCTAGGGTGTGACGGAGGGCTTTGAGTATATCCTCTGGTTGTTCTAAGGCTTGGCAGAACTGTTGCAGAACCTCATCTTCGGTGGGAGAATAAGTACCATCTGCGATCGCTACCATCACCGCTGTGCGTAAGAAATTTTCCGCTGCTGGCGTACCTTTGCCCAACACTGCGGCTAATTCTTCAGGCGAAATTATCTCTGGTGGTTCCTCCCATTGAATCTTAGGAGCTAATTCATCTTTAGTGATGGTGGCAATTATTTGTTGTTCTTGTTCATCAAAATTGCCATCAGCCCAAGCAATAGTAAGCAGTCCACGTAACCAAGCGGCAATTTGTTCGCTGCTGTAGGGGGATTGAACGGTAGTTGTCATAAACTTACGCTTCACGCTTTCCTCGATCAATAGTAAGCTACCGTGAATCGCCACGCGAGTTATTCCCCAGTATTTCAATATTCTGTTTTAGCAAAGTTCCAAACTTGATAATACAGGATTGGACAGGTAAATATATTTCATCAGCAATCATGAAACACCTTGAAGGTAAAGTCACATTAGTCACTGGTGCAACGCGGGGAATTGGTCGAGGAATTGCCATTGGCCTCGGTGAAGCAGGTGCAACTGTCTACATTACTGGTCGCAGTTTAAACAATTCCTATTCTAATGATGATATTTCTGGGACTCTAACTGAAACCCAATCAGCCGTTGAGCAAGCAGGTGGTGTATGCATTCCCGTCCAAGTAGACCACAGCGACGATCAGCAGGTGCATTTGCTGTTTGAACGCATCCAAAACGAGCAAAATGGACAACTCGATTTGCTGGTAAATAATGTTTACTCTGGAGTCAGGGCAATCAGAGACGCTCATGGGCGTCCTTTTTGGGATAGTGAGCCGAGTCTTTGGGATGCTTGCAACAATGTTGGGCTTCGTAGTCACTATGTAGCGAGTGTTTTTGCCGCCCGGATGATGGCTAAGCGCAAGTCTGGACTAATTTGCACTATTTCTTCCTGGGGCAGTATGTCTTATATCTTTAACGTAGCATACGGTGTTGGTAAAACAGCCTGCGATCGCCTAGCCGCTGATATGGCTGTTGAACTAAAACCCTATAACGTTGCTTCGCTTTCAATTTGGCCGGGTATTGTTGGTACTGAGCTTTTTTCTCGTTTTGCTTCTGAAGCGAATCCAACCAATGCTACTGACCAAAGAAGCTCTGTTTTCAGTGACCGTTATAACTGGGAGACTCCGTTATTTACCGGACGAGCGATCGCTAAACTGGCTGGCGATCCAAATATCATGCGTCATACAGGACGCTTGCAAATTGTTGCTGAACTCGCTAACCAATATGGAATTGTAGATGAAAATGGCGATCGCCCTGCGTCGTTACGCTCTCTACGTTTTGTACTGCCGGCTGCATTGCCCGTACTGAGAAATTACTCAAAACTCATACCCGATATTAAAGTGCCGTGGTCACTGTTGCTAGTCACTGCCCTGAGTTCGCCTAAAGTTTAAAGGGTAGGGGGCATTAGGCGGTAGCATAACTTCTCTCAAGAATCATTGCACGAGGGGCTAACGAGGATATTTCATTTGATTACGCCAATCATGGAAGAGAAAAACTTAGTCGTGTCCGAAGAAATTGATTAAGGAGTATTATGGATGCCAAGAAGAAAAAAGCCAGAATCAGTACTTTAAGCAAGCTTTGGCGGCGGGTAGAATTTTGTGCAAATTTCATAGCTGTTGTGAACGGTCACCACAAAATTGCTGAAATCAAAGTTTTTGGTAAAAGCTTTATGCTGTAAACGTTCTAGATTATTCTCTCATGAAAGTGATAAAATCGGGTTAAAAATGTATGTTTAACTGTCTTAACAGTCCTTGTATTTTTGTGAAAATCTGGGATTAAACTATACTAAACACGTTGAAAATTAGACTTTTATGAGGACTAAAAAATGACTCCAAAAAAATTACAAAAACTAGCTGCATCAATTATTATTAAAGTTATAGGATTAATAATAATTGATGCTGTTCCGTCGCTGGCAGCTACTGTGACTTATGACTTTACTACAGATATTAAATCGGGATATATATCAGTAATTAATTCATTGTCTGGCATCTCTGATGAGCAAAAACATTTGAGTGGTTACTTGTCTTATGATGACTCAGAATTAACAGGAATAGGAGTAGAAAAAATAGCAATCACTGAGGGACTGGTGGCTACTTTATCTCATCCTCTAGGAGAGTTTTTTCCTATATCAGATGAAGATGTCGTTATCCCCCCTTTCATCACATTTGATGAGGGAAAGTTATTAGGACTTACTGCTGCTTTTATAACAGTAAATGGACTTCCAGGAGCTTTTGAAGCTATTAATATTCAGAATCAATCTATCACCGATTCTTTTTTCGTCCGGTTAAGTCCATTCGACGATACTGGTGGTGGTTTATCGGGCACTGTCCAATACTCTCTAAGAGGTGGGACGGGAGAACCTACTCTTATCCCAGAATCTTCTACAGTGTTAGGAATTTGTCTTTTTGGTTTAGCAGGGGTATTTCATTATAGGCAACGACATTAGGGATTTCTACTTTCGTATTCAAAGGGGGTGTCGATGGTTTGAGCGATCGCCTCGCCCTGCGTCGTTACGCTCTCTACGTTTTGTACTGCCGGCTGCATTGCCCGTACTGAGAAAATATTCATCGCTCATACCTGATATTAAAGTGCCGTGGTCACTGCTATTATTAAATGCTCTAAGTTCCCCTAAAGTTTAATGGGCATTGGGCATTGGGTAGGAGTTAGAAAACTCGGTTCATCCACCTTTTATCTCCGTTAACGAGTATTTGAACTGGATGAATCCACCTTTTAT